>JBILYJ010000221.1:0-7905 GCA_044377795.1 Reyranella sp.
CGAGGAGCTGGTCATGTCCGACTACGGCGTCCAGCCGGTCGGCTACGACGAGCTGCTGCAGCGTTCCGACATCGTCAGCATGCACGCGCCCGGCACCAAGGACGCCCATCACCTGATGAAGGAACAGCACTTCCGCCAGATGAAGAAGACGGCGCTGTTCGTGAACACCGGCCGCGGCTCGACGGTCGACGAACCGGCCATGATCAAGGCGCTGCAGGAAGGCTGGATCGCCGGCGCCGGCCTCGACGTGCTCGAGACCGAGCCGGTCGGGCACAACAATCCGCTGCTCGGCATGGACAATGTGATCCTCACCGCCCACGTCGCCTCGGCCTCGAGCCGCTTCGACCCCGCGCGCAAGCGCCGCGTCGGCGCCGAACTCGCGCTGGTGCTGGGCGGCAAGTGGCCGCGCGCCTGCGTCAATCCGATGGTGCTGGAGAAATCCAAGCTGCAGCGCTGGCAGCCCTTCTCGATGGAGCGCGGGCCCGGCAACTAGCCCGGCGCCCTATCGTCTGCAGCTCAAGACTTCTGTTGCTGCAGCCGGTCGCGCATCGCCCGGTCGCATTGCGCAAGGCTCTCGAAGGGCCCGAGGATGACATGACCGCCGTCATCCATCGCATACCAGCCGGTCTGGGTGAGGTTGTAGTCGCCCAGATCCTCTCTCGGGACATGGACGGCGATCAAATCCTTTGGCATGCGCATGCCCTGCACATGCGCCTGCCAAGGAGGCTTTTCAACCCCGACGCGTCCAGCCTGGAAGATTGACCGCGCCCGGCGGCACCTCGCCCTTCACCAGCGCCTCGACCTGGCGGACCGTGTCCATCGCCTGGCTTTCGCTGGCGGGCGGCGTCAGGCCGCCGATATGCGGCGTGGCGATGACGTTGGGCAGGCGCGCCAGCTCGGGCGAAGGCATCTGGTCCGGGGCGCGTCCGACATCCATCGCCGCGCCGGCAATGCGGCCCTCGGTCAAGACCTTCGCCAGCGCCGCCTCGTCGATGAGGTTGCCGCGCGACATGTTGATGAAGAAGGCGTCCGGCTTCAGGCGGGCGAAGGCCGCCGCGTCCAGCAAGCTCTCGGTCTCTTCGTTGGCGATGGCGAGACAGATCACGTAGTCGGCCTGCGCCAGCAGATCCTCCATCGGCAGCTTCACGTAACGGGGATCGTCGACCTGGGCATAGGGATCGGACACCAGCACGGTCATGCCGAGCTGGGCCAGCAGCGGCGCCAGCGCGCGCGAGATCCGGCCGTAGCCGATCAGGCCGACGGTCGAACCGCCGAGCTGCCGTCCGACCCTGATCTCGGGCTTCACGCCCTCATGGTAGGCCGTCGCCGCCCGCGTGATGCCTCGCGACAGATCGACCAGCAAACCCAGCGTGAGTTCCACCACCGACGGAACGAAGCCGGCCTCCGCCTGTGTCACGAGCACGCCCGCCTTCGTGGCCGCCGCGACGTCGATGTTGCGGATGTCGATGGCGCTGCGCATCACCGTACGAAGCCCCGGAAGGCTCTCGAAGACCAGAGCCGGTATCGCCGTCGCCCGATCGGCCACGATGAAATCGACGCCACGCGCCATCCCGATCACGCCCTGCGCATCGAGCGGCGCCTCGCCCTCGTGCAGCACGACCTCGACCAGCTCCTGTAGCCGTGTGAGGGCGCGGGTCCCGTAGTACTGCCGCCGCGCGAGAGGGGCATGGGTGAGAAGAAGCTTGTCCATGCCGCCGAGCTTACGCCGGCAGCGCGGCGAAAGAACCTAGCAGGCGGTCGAAATAGGCTTTCCAGAAGCACCGGAAAGCAACATTTTTTCGCCAACGGTCACCACGACCCAGGATTCAGGGGGTGCGACATTCATTTCATTTGTTTCGTTTATTTCGTTTGTTTCGTTTACTCGCCCTGACTCCGATGTTTTCAACGGCCTGCTAGCTCTTCATCGGCGTCGCTTCGCCCACCAGCGAGACATGCGCGGCGACGATGCGCCAGCCGTCGGGCGTGCGCATCCAGGTGTGGCTCTGCCGGCCGGGCTTGGCCGCGCCGTGCCGCTGGAACTCGCAGTTGGCCGTGCCGAAGTCGCGGCCGTAGGTGACGATCCAGAGCTTCAGCAGGTCGCGGTTCGGAACGAACTGCGGGTTGCGGCCCGAGCGGAAGGCGGCGATCTGGTCGTAACCGTAGAGCTGCTCGCCGACGCCGTAGCGCAACGTGTGCGGGCTCTTCCAGAAGAGCTCGTCCAGCACCTCGACATCGTTGCTGTTGAGCGCCGCCTCGTAGCGATTGAACGCCGCCGTCACCTCGGCGACGATCTCGGGAATGTTGATTTCCATGCGGTCTCCTCAGAGTCTGGCTCGAAATGAAAGCAGCTAAAACAACAGGCTATGAACAGGCCCGATAACCTCACCCTGAGGAGCATCGCGCAGCGATGCGTCTCGAAGGGTGGGAACGAGCACCTTGCCTGTTGCCCATGCTTCGAGACGCGCCGCAGGGCGGCGCTCCTCAGGATGAGGTAAGGGCTTGAATCGATTCAATTGATTTCCGGTCAGACCCTCAGGCGGGCGGCGCGGCGGCGACGCCGAGCTTCTGCAGATGGGTGGCCACGCGCAGCGCGGCCTGTTCGTTGTAGGGTTTGGCAATGAGCTGCACGCCGATCGGGAGGCCACCCGGCCGTTGCAGGGGCGCCACCGCGACCGGCAGCCCGATGAAGGAGATCGGCTGGGTATAGACGCCGAGATTGGCACGCACCGCCAGCTCGACGCCGTCGAGCGTCATCATGGTCTGACCGAGCCTGGGCGCGGTGCAGGGCGTGGCGGGCGCCAGGATCACGTCGACCTCCTCGAACAGCTTCAGCACGTGGGCGCGATACTGGCGGCGGAAGCGCTGCGCCTTCACGTACCAGGCGCCCGGCAGCAGGGCGCCGGCCATGAAGCGCTCGCGCGTGTCGGGATCGAAATCCTGCGGCCGCGTGCGCAGCCGTGGCAGATGGAGCTGCGCGCCTTCGATCGCGGTGATGACATAGGCCGCCGCACGCGCCGCGGCCGCCTGCGGCAGCACGACGGTCTTCCTGGCGCCCAGCACCTTGGCCACGGTCGCCACCGCCTCGAAAGCCTCGGGCTCGCCGCCCTTGGCGAAATAGTCGCCGGCAATCGCAATGCGCAGCCCGTCGACGCCCTCGACAAGCCGCGGCAGGGTCGGATCGGCCGGCCGGTCGGTACAGACAGGGTCGTCCGAATCCCAGCCCTGCATGGCATCGAAGGAGAGCGCCAGGTCTTCCGCCGAACGGGCGATCGGACCGAGATGGTCGAAGGAATCGACGAAGGGGAACGACCCGGCGCGGCTCAGCCGTCCATAGGTCGGCTTCAGCCCGAACAGGCCACAGAGCGAGGACGGAACCCGGATCGAGCCGTTGGTGTCGGAGCCCAGTGCCAGCGGGACTTCCCCGGCCGCCACCGCCGCGCCCGAGCCGCCGGAAGAGCCACCCGACATGCGCGTAGGATCGTGTGGATTGCGCGAAGGCCCGTAGTGGGCGTTCTCGCCGGTGAAGTCGTAGGCGTATTCGCCCATGTTGAGGCCGCCGACCAGGATCGCGCCGGCCGCTTCGAGCTTGCGCACCAGCGCACCGTCGCGTTCCGCCTTGGGGCCATCGACGTTGATCTTGGAGCCGGCACGGGTCGCCAGGCCAGCGATGTCGAACAGGTTCTTCACCGCGAAGGGCACGCCGATCAGCGGCCCGCGATGCAGGCCCGCATCGATTTCCGCCGCCCGCTTGCGCGCGCGCGCAGCAACCACGTCGGTGAAAGCGTTGATCGTGGGCTCCGCCGCCTCGATGCGCTTCAGGGTGGCGTCGATCACGGCAGCGGCCTTGACCCTGCCGCTCATCACGGCGCCCGCAATCTCCGTCGCGGTCGCGGCCTTCGAAAGAGGATCGCTCATGGCCGGAACACCGGAGCCGACATCAGCTCGTCCTCGAGTTCCAGCTCCAGCAGCGGCCGCGCGATCATCAGGGAGCGCTCGACGTTCAGGATCACGTTGGGCAGATACTCGGGCGCGATCGCGAGGCCTGCGGTTTTCGCGCCCTCCTCGACCATGCGCACCACGTCACGCTTCTCTTCGGCCATGCGCTTCCTTCTTTCAGTCAATCGGGACGACGGTGTTCAGACGCCATGGAGATCGCGGCGCATGAGCCGGTAGCTCGCGCCCAGTTCGCGTCCAAGCTGCCGAAGAACCTGCAGGATTGCCAGCCCGACCGCCGTGTCATGCGCGCGACGCTTCATGGCACACCCTCGCTCTCCCGTTTCCCGCGTGGCCGAGGAGGCAAGGACCGTGCCAATGCCTGCGCGAATCTGGAGGCTGCAATTGGTGTGGCGCTTGTCTACAACCGGCCCATGACAGCCTTTCTCGACCTCGGGGTTCACGCGCTGCTCGGCGCCTATCGCGCCGGCACGCTCGACGTGCGTCAGACCATCGGCGAGGTGCTGAAGCGCATCGCAAACGCCGGCGACGACAAGGTCTGGATCTCGCGGGCGTCCGACGCCGAGCTGCGCGCGCAGGCCGCCTCGCTCGATGCAAGGCGCGACGAGATCGACCGGTTGCCGCTCTATGGCGTGCCCTTCGCGGTGAAGGACAATCTCGACGTCGCCGGCATGGTGACGACCGCGGCCTGTCCGGGCTTCGCCTACGAGGCCAAGGCTTCCGCGGAGGTCGTGCGGCGCCTCGTGGCAGCCGGCGCGATCGTGGTCGGCAAGACGAATCTCGACCAGTTCGCTACCGGCCTCGTCGGCGTGCGCTCGCCCTATGGCGTGCCGCGCAATCCATTCGACGCCTCGTACGTGCCCGGCGGATCGAGTTCGGGATCAGCGGTTGCCGTCTCCTCGGGGCTGGTAAGCTTCTCGCTGGGAACCGACACCGCGGGGTCGGGCCGCGTGCCGGCCGGCTTCAACAACATCGTCGGCCTCAAGCCGACGCCCGGCCTGCTCAGCAACGAAGGCATGGTGCCGGCCTGTCGCTCGCTCGACTGCACCTCGGTGTTCGCCCTCTCCTGCGCCGATGCCGATGCAGTGCTCGCCGTCGCGGCCGAGCCGCAGGCGACGCCTTCCATCGGCCGGACCTTCCGCTTCGGCATCCTCGCCACCAAGGACGCGGAGTTCTTCGGCGACGCCGCGTACGCGACGCTCTACGCGCAATCGATCGAGCGGCTGAAGGGACTGGGCGGCACGCCGGTCGAGATCGACTACGCGCCGTTCCGCGATGCCGCGCAGCTTCTCTACAACGGCCCCTGGGTCGCCGAGCGCACCGCGGCGGTCGGCGCCTTCATGGAGGGCGCCGACGACACGGCGGGCGTCTGGCCGACGACACTGAAGATCGTGCTGAGCGGCCTCGAATACAGCGCCGTCGACGCCTTCGAGGGCCAGTACCGGCTCGCCGATCTCAAGGCGCGTGCCTTCGCCCAGATGAAGGGGCTCGATTTCCTGGCGGTACCGACCGCCGGCACGATCTACCGGCTGGCCGATCTCGAACGCGAGCCGGTGCTCTACAACTCGCATCTCGGCCACTACACCAACTTCGTGAACTTCTTCGGCCTCTCGGCGCTCGCGGTGCCGGCCGGCTTCCGGCCCGACGGCATGCCGTTCGGCATCACCCTGATTTCGCGCGCCAACGCCGAACGAGCCCTGCTGGCGTTCGGCGCGCGCTGGCAGCGCGCGGTGCCCCTGCCGCTCGGCAAGACGATGAGCCGGCTGCCGCAGCCGGAATGCGATCCCATCGTCGTGGAAGATCGTGTGCCCATCGCCGTGGTCGGCGCGCATATGAGCGGTCTCCCCCTGAACGGCCAGCTTCTGGAGCTGGGCGGCCGGCTGCAGAGCGCCGGGAAGACCGCACCCGCCTATCGCTTCTACGCCCTGCCCGGAGGCCCCCCACAGCGGCCGGGCCTGGTGCGCGTGGCCGAGGGCGGCGGCGCGATCGAGCTGGAAGTCTGGAGTCTGCCGGCCGAAAAGATCGGCGACCTGCTCCGCCGCATCCCCGCGCCACTTGGCCTCGGCATGGTGAGCCTGGCCGACGGAACCGAGGTTCCGGGATTTCTCTGCGAGGCATACGCGGCGCAGGGTGCGAAGGACATCACCTCGCTGGGCGGCTGGCGGGCCTACCTCGACACGCTGCGGTAGCGCGTTGCCCTTCAACTGCGGGGCGCCGGTCTGCTAGGGTCCGCTCCTTCGAGGAGAGGAAACGAACCCATGAGTGGAAAGATCGCCGTCGTCACCGGCGCGGGCAGCGGCATCGGCCGCGCCTCGGCGCTGGCCCTGCTGAACAACGGCTACAAGGTCGCGCTGGCGGGGCGCCGCAAGGAGGCGCTGGACGAGACGGCGTCGATGGCCGGCAACAACGCACCGAATGCGCTCGCCGTACCGACCGACGTCACCAAGCGCGACGACATCGTGGCGTTGTTCGCCAAGGTGAAGGCCACCTGGGGTCGCCTCGACCTGCTGTTCAACAATGCCGGCGGCGGCGCGCCGCCCGTGCCGCTCGAGGAGCTGCCCTACGAGACCTGGCTCAGCGTCGTGGCGGCGAACCTGACGGGACCGTTCCTGTGCACGCAGGAAGCCATGAAGATCATGAGGGACCAGACGCCGCGCGGCGGTCGCATCATCAACAACGGCTCGATCTCGGCGCATGCGCCGCGGCCCTTCTCGGTGGCCTACACCTCGACCAAGCACGCCATCACCGGCCTCACCAAGTCGACGTCGCTCGACGGCCGCGCCTACGACATCGCCTGCGGACAGATCGACATCGGCAACGCCGTGTCGCCGATGACCGAACGCATGACCAAGGGCGTCCTGCAGCCCAACGGCACGACCATCGCCGAGCCGCGCATGGACGTCTCCGCGGTCGCCAATGCCATCGTCTACATGGACAGCCTGCCGCTCGACGCCAACGTGCAGTTCATGACCGTGATGGCGACGAAGATGCCGTTTGTTGGGAGAGGTTAGCGCATCGCGCTAACCTCTGGCGGGCGACAGCGCCTTCTGAGGCGCGAGAGCCCGCACCGAGCAGAAAAGACACGCGGACCCGAAGGCCCGCGGTCCAGAGGACTCAGTAACCCTCGTCGTGGAGATTGAGCAGCGGGAAGGCGCTGTGCACGCCGGTCAGGTTGGTCGGCATGCTCTTCGCGATATAGCTCTTGTCGAGCTGCGCCAGCGAGGTGACGCCCAGCAGGCCCATCACCTCCCTCATCTCCTCCTCGAGAAGCTCGATCACGCGCTCGATGCCGGGGGCGCCGGCGGCGGCGAGGCCGTAGCAGTAGAGACGGCCGAGGCCGACCCAGTCGGCGCCCATGCAGATCGCCTTCACGATGTCGCTGCCGCGGCTGAAGCTGCCGTCGACGGCCACCTTGGCGCGACCCGCCACCGCCTCGACGATCTCCGGCAGCACCTCGGCCGAGCCGCGCCCATGGTCGAGCTGGCGGCCGCCATGGTTGGAGCAGTAGACCGCCCAGACGCCGTTCTGACAGGCAAGCTCGGCATCCTCGCCGGTGCCGATCCCCTTCAGCATGAACTTCACGTCGGGGAACTTCTCGCGGACGGCGATGAAGTTCTTCCAGGAGAAAGCCGCCTGATGGTCCTGCCCGGTGGCCGCCGCGCGCCACGACTTCACGAAGCGCTTGGCGATGTCGCGCTCACGCCGGCTGTAGACCTGCGTGTCGACGGTGATGCAGAAGGCGTCGTAGCCGGCGTCCATCGCCTGCTTCACCCGGTCCGCGACCCAGGCATCGTCACCGCGCACATAGAGCTGGTAGATCTTGGGGCCCGCGCCGCCCTTCACGATATCCTCGAGCTTGAGGGTGGTCACCGAGCTGATCAGCATCGCCACGTTGCCCGCGCCTGCCCCCTGGGCGACGGTGATTCCGCCGCCGGGCTCGAACGATTCCAG
>JBILYJ010000222.1:0-7898 GCA_044377795.1 Reyranella sp.
AGTGGATTTCCAGCGTCACCAGGCCTTCGTAGCGCCCGACGCCATGCTCGCGATGCACCACGAGGTCGCCGTCGCTGAGCGCCGAGGCCTCGGCAATGAAGCGCTCCGACGGGCGGCGCTTCTTGGCAGGCCGCGACAGGCGGTCGCCGAGAATGTCCTCCTCACCGATTACCTCCAGCCCGTCGAGCACGAAACCGTGCTCCAGCGGCCAGATCACGACGGCCACGACACCGGCGGGCAGTCCCCGCACCATGGCGAAGTCGGCGGCGAGCACCGGCGTGGTGGCGCCATGCTCCTGCAGCAGGTGCTGCAGGCGGGTCGTCGAGCCGTCAGTGTAGCCCGCGACGATGATGCGGCGGCCGGCGTCGTTGGCGGCCTTCACGTGCTCGGCCACCTTGTCGAACAGGTTCACGCCCTGCGCGGTGCGCGCCTGCGCGAAGCCCTCGTGGCGGCGGCCGCCGAGGTCGATCGTGTTGACCGCGCCGGGCGCCGAATCGAAGGTCGAGAACTGCGCGACGGTGCGGCCGTCGAGCAGCCGCTCCCATTCCGAGGGTTTCAGGTAGAGCCGGTCGGGCGGCAGCGGCTTGTAATCCGCGCCGCCGGTCATCCCGCCCTTGGCGCCGGTCTTCTGGCGGGCGTCGTAGTAGTCGGCGATCAGCTCGTAGCGCGCGGAGAAGGCTTCCGCCGCTTCATGGTCGGCGGTGATGATCGCGCCGGGGCAGTAGTCGAGCAGCGTCTCCATGTGGTCGTGGAACAGCGGCATCCAGTGTTCGACACCGACATGGCGCTGGCCGGCCGAAACCGCTTCGTAGAGCAGGTCCTCACCGGAGACGTTGCCGAACAGCTCGCGATAGCCGCTGCGGAACCGCTCGATGCTCTGGGGCGTCAGCAGCACTTCACTGACCGGCAGCAGCACGACTTCGTCGCGGGTACCGGTCGAGCGCTGGCTCATCGGATCGAAGGAGCGGATGGCCTCCAGCGTGTCGCCGAACAGGTCGAGCCGCAGCGGCTCCTTGGTGCCTGGTGGAAAGAGGTCGAACAGGCCGCCGCGCACGGCGAACTCGCCCGGCTCCATCACCGTCTCGGCCCGGCCATAGCCGTTCTCGCCCAGGAACTTGGTCAGCCAGGCGACGTCGACCGTCTGGCCTTTGCGCAGGATCGTCGCCGCCTCGGTGTAGAGGCTCTTGGGCGGCACGCGCTGCAGCGCGGCGCCCACGGAAGCGAGGATGATCCGCGCCGGAGCGCCGGGCGCCTTCTGGGCCGCCAGCCGGCTCAGCGTCTCCAGCCGCTCGGCCACGATGTCGGGATGCGGCGACATGCGGTCGTAGGGCAGACAATCCCAGGCCGGGAAGACCAGCACCTCTCGGTCGGGGCTGAAGAAGCGCAGACCCTCCTGAAGCCGCTCCAGCCGCTGGCCGTCGCGCGCCACGTGCAGAATGTCCGCGCCGCCGGTTGCGCGTGCCAACTCTGCCAGCACGAGGGCATCGGCGCCTTCGGGCAGCCCCGCGAGGGTCCATTTGACGGCCTTGCGCGGGATTGCGGCCAGGGCGCTGGCGAACGGCAGAGCCACTAGAACCTCACGCGAAACGCCAGCAGCTTGCGCACCACCGTCGAATCCTGGTCGGCCGGGACTTCCACCTTGCCCGAGACCCAGTCGTAGATGTCGTTGTCGCCAACCGCGAGCAGTCGCTCATACTGGTCGAGCTCGGCGGCGCCGAATTCCCCGAGATGCGCGCGCGCGAACTGCCCAAGGAGGATGTCGTTCTCCTTGTTGCCACGATAGGTGCTGCGGTAGAGCAGGCGCTTGCGCCGCGTCTCCAGATCCGTGTCGCCAGTCATGTTTTCCCCAGTCCCGGACCCAAAAGGGGCGTAGCATATAGGCGGCGGTGATGGCGAAGTCACGCAGCCCCTGATCAAGCCAACCATGCGCCCGCAAGCCCTCACGCCCCTCTTTGCCCACGTCACGTCGCTGCCCGGAATCGGTCCGCGGCTGGGCACGCTTGTGGAGAAGCTGGCCGGCCCGCTGGTCGTCGACCTTCTGTGGCATCTGCCCGCCGGCGTGATCGACCGGCGGTACGCGCCCGACATCGCCCAGGCGCGCGGCGGCGAGGTAGCGACCCTGACCGTCAACGTCGACGAGCACATCGTCCCGCACAGCCCGCGGCAGCCCTACAAGATCTGGTGCAGCGACGAGAGCGGCCGGCTCTGCCTGACCTACTTCAACGGCCGCGAGGACTATCTCAAGAAGCTACTGCCGCCGGGCGAGACCCGGGTGGTGAGCGGCAAGGTCGAAATCTACCAGGGCGAGGTGCAGATGACGCACCCCGACCATGTCGTGCCACTGGCGGAGCGCGAGGGGATCCTGCGGGTCGAGCCCCTCTATGGCCTGACCGCCGGTCTCACCCAGAGGCCGGTGCAAAAGGCCATCGCGGCGGCCGTCGAACGCTCGCCGGGTCTCGCCGAATGGCAGGACGCCGCCTTTCACAAGAAACAGGGCTGGAGCGACTGGAAGAGCGCCGTCGCCCGCGTCCACGCGCCCGAGGAACCGGGCGATCTCTCTCCGTCGCACCCTGCCCGCGCACGCCTGGCCTTCGACGAGCTGCTGGCCAGCCAGCTCGCCATCGCGCTGGTGCGCCATCACAACCGCACCCTGGCCGGTCACGCGACGAAGGGCGATGGCCGCCTGCGCACGGCCGCCCTCGCCTCGCTGGGCTTCGAGCTGACCGCCAGCCAGACGCAGGCGGTCACCGAGATCGCCGACGATCTGGCCAAGGAAGAGCGCATGGTGCGGCTGCTGCAGGGCGATGTCGGCAGCGGCAAGACCCTGGTGGCATTGCTCGCCATGCTGATCTGCGTCGAGGCCGGCGCACAGGCGGCCATGATGGCGCCGACCGAGCTTCTGGCGCGCCAGCATTTTGCGACCATCGCGCCCCTCGCGGAAACGGCCGGCGTGAAGATCGCGCTGCTGACTGGCCGCGACGGCCAGCGCCAGAAGAAGCAGACCTTGCAGGGCCTGGCCGACGGCACGATCCAGCTCGTGGTCGGCACGCACGCGCTGGTGCAGGAGGATGTCGAGTTCGCCGACCTAGCGCTCGCCGTGGTCGACGAGCAGCACCGCTTCGGCGTGCATCAGCGGATGGCGCTGTCGTCGAAGGGGCATGCCGTCGACCTGCTCGTCATGACAGCGACCCCGATTCCGCGAACCCTCATGCTGGCGGCCTATGGCGATCTCGACGTGTCCAAGCTTACCGAGAAGCCCAAGGGGCGGCAGCCGATCGACACGCGCACCATCCCGCTCGAACGGATCGGCGAGGTCGCGCAAGGGATCGGCCGGCAGATCGCGGCCGGCGCGCGCGTCTACTGGGTCTGCCCGCTGATCGAGGAATCCGAGGAGATCGACCTCGCCAACGTGACCGAGCGCTTCCAGCTGTTGAACGACCGCTTCCCCGGAAAGGTCGGCCTGCTGCACGGGCGCCTGAAGGGCGCCGAACGCGAGGCCACGATGGCGGCCTTCGCCGATGGCCGCCTGTCGATCCTCGTGGCCACCACCGTGATCGAGGTCGGCGTCGACGTGCCGGCCGCCACGGTCATGGTGATCGAGCATGCCGAGCGCTTCGGCCTGGCCCAGCTCCACCAGCTGCGCGGGCGGGTGGGACGCGGCAGCGCCAAGTCGACCTGCCTGCTTCTCTACGCGATGCCGCTCGGCGAGACCGCCAAGTCGCGCCTGGCGATCATGCGCGAAACCGAGGATGGGTTTCGCATCGCCGAGGAGGACCTGAAGCTGCGCGGCGCCGGCGAGCTTCTGGGCACCCGCCAGAGCGGCCTGCCCGACATGCGGCTGGCAGACCTCGCGGTTCACAACGAGCTGCTCGAAGCCGCCCGCGATGACGCGCGGCTGGTGATTGCCCGCGACCCCGACCTGCAGACCGAGCGCGGCACGGCCCTGCGCGCCCTCCTCTACCTCTTCCGTCGCGACGACGCCGTGAGGACGCTAAGGGCGGGCTGATCAGCCCAGCTGACTCACATACGACCGCAGCGCATCGCGTGCCGCTTCGGCTGCCTTCTCGGTCTCGGCACGGCGGTTCGCGAGGGCTTCGAGCTCGGTTTCCTGCTTGTCGAGCGTGGCGAGATAGCGCCGCTGGAGGTCGCTGTTGGCCGGCACGCGCGCCAGGTTCTCGCGTAGGCGGGCCTGCTCCTGCACGATTGCCTGCCGCTCGGCGTCGACCTGAGCCACCTTGCGCTGGGCCTCCGCCGCCGCCTGCTGGAGCTGCAGCACGCGTGTGAGCTGCTCGCGCGTCTTGGCGTCGAACTCGCGGGCCTGGGCGTAGACGCGGATCTGCTCGGCCGCGCTTTCGACCAGCCGGATTTCCTGCTGCTGCGTCTGCTCCTGCACGACCTCGAAGGTCTGGGTCTGGTCGCCGCCCGGAAGCTGGAACGGGATGCGATAGTTGCCTTCGCTCAGCTCGACGTCCTTCGCCTCCGGCTTCGTCAGCGTCCAGCCCGGCAGGCGGCGCTGCACGACGACGAGCTGGCGCGGCTCCTTGGCCGGGCCGCGCACGCGATAGACCGTCGTCTGGCGCATGACCCGCGACAGGCGCAGCGCGCCGTTGGCGATGGTGCCCGACGAGACCCGATCGGTCTGCGCCACGTCGCGCTCGATGATGATCTTCTCGTCGAGCGCATAGGCCAGCAGGCGGGTCTCGCCGACCGGGAAGCCCGAGAGGCGCGCGTCGCCGACATAGGAGACGGAACCCGCCTTGTCGCGCTCGTAGAGCGTGATGATGCCCGGCGGCAGTCCAGACTCACCGTCGTTGGTCAGGCGGATGGCGGCCAGCGGGTTACGCGCGGCGGTGTCGGCCTGGTAGAGCGCGAGCCGCGCCGCCGGCACCTGCCGGTCGACGATCGGGATCGACAGGGTGCGGCCGTTCTCGACGCTGACCGCGCGCGGGAACTTGAAGATCACCTGCGTGGCGGCATCGCTCGCCTCGATCTGCTCGGCAGCAGTGGCCAGTTCTGCAGGCGGCGGCGGAGGCGGCGCCATGGCCGGCGCGCCGACCGAACGCTCCTGCTGCGCGCGATACGGCGCGGGCGCCGGCATTGGCAGAGAAGACTTGGCGCGCTGCTGGTCGGCCGTGACGCCGCCGCGATCGATACCCGGCATCAGGCGGCCGGCGATCTCGACCGGCACTTCGGGCCGCGTGACGTAATAGGCGTTGTAGAGGGCCTGGTGGAACGCGACCGGCCGGCCCGACACGAGCGTCAGTTCGACATCCTTCCAATCCTGGCCGCTCAGATTCTCGACGACGGCCCAGCCCTGCAGGCCTGAGCGCGCGGCGGCCGGATCGGCGCCCAGCGTCAGCCGGTAAGAGGCCTTCCAGACTGGCGCCTCGACGATGTAGGCCACGCGCACCGTGCGCTTGCCTTGCCCGCGCATCGTGAGGTCGATGGTGCGCGCGTCCTTGGCGCGGTTGCCCTGGATGGCGACCAGCGCCTGCCCGACCTTGTCGCGCAGCGCCTGGTCGGCGAACTGCAGGTTCTCGGCGTCTTCCAGGATGAATTGCTGCAGCCCGCGGTCGGTGTAGAGCGTGACCCGCGTACGCTTCACCATGCCCTTGTTGTCGGGCAGCGCGACGCTGTCCTCCTCGACCGACACGATGCGGCCGGAGATCGAGCGGCTGCCGCCCACCGTGACCTGCGCGCCCTTCAGGGTCTGCAGCAGCTCGGCCGGCGACACCAGCGAATTCTGGTCGAACGGCAGATCCTTGAACGCCTGCGCCAGCGGCTCGCGGCCCGGCAGGCTGAGCCCGCCCACGCTGCCCTTGTCGTCATAGACGACGAGGCTCTTCAGCACGTCGTCGACCTGGCCCAGCGACACGGTGAGCTTCAGAGTCGCGTCGCCGTCGACGCTCGCCTCGTACTCGAAATAGCCGAGACCGCCGGACGAGAGCATGACCCTCTTCAGCGCGAGGTCCTGAGCGAAGGCGAAGGTCGGGAACGAAAGAAAGCCCACCAGGGCCACGACGTTCATCAAAAGGCGCATGGTCTCTCCCGGTCGATGCCCGCGCACCGTGACCGGCGACTGTGACGCGAGCGCGGCGGCGGCGCGACGAAACTACGGGCGCGTTGCGTACTTAGGAAAGCGCATCCTTGAGCGCTTCGAACGGCAGGAGCACACACTCCTGTCGCGACTTGTGCGCGGCGACGGGTGCGAAGGCGTCGAACGGCTCGTGCGTATCGCCGGGCTCGCGGCCCAGCGCCCGTTCGGCGTCGTGGCGCAGCTCGGCGATGCCGGCAGCATCACGGCCGACGGCGACGGCGGAAAGCGCGGACGCCGAGGCCTGGCACAGGAGACAGCCGCGCACCTGATGGCCGATCTCGGCGATACGCCCTTCCCCGTCGAGGCGAACGTCGAGGATCACGCGGTCGCCACAGAGCGGGTTGTCGCGGCGCACCGTCCTGGTCGGAGTCTCGAGCTTGCCGGCGCCGGTCTTCGCCTTGGCGAGAGCGACGATGCGCTCCTGGTAGAGCTGGTCGCTCATCGCAGCGTCTTCGCCGCGTGCGCGACGCCGGCCAGCAGCGCGTCGATGTCGCTGTTGTCGTTGTAGGGCGCCATCGAGACGCGCGTCGTGCCGTCGAGATCGAAGCGGTCCATCAGCGGCTGCGCGCAATGATGGCCGGCGCGCACGGCGACGCCGAACGAATCGAGCGTCTGCGCCACGTCGTGCGGATGAACGCCATCCATCATGAAGGACACGACGGGATAGCGGTTCTGCAGGCCCGCCGGGCCGAAGATCTGCGTGCCGTCGATCTTCTGCAAGCCGTCCATCAGGCGTTGCACCAGGTCCATCTCGTGTTCGTGCGCCGCAGTCCAATCAAGCGCCTGCATCCACGCACAGGCAGCGCCGAGACCGATCGCTGGACCGATGGGGGGCGTCCCCGCCTCGAAGCGGCGCGGCGACGGCGCCCATGTCGTTTCGGCGAGCGTCACGCGCCCGATCATCGAACCGCCGCCCATGAACGGCGGCATGGCGTCCATAAACTCGGGCCGTCCCCACAGTGCGCCGATGCCGTTCGGCCCGTAGGCCTTGTGTCCGGAGAAGGCATAGAAATCGATGCCCAGAGACGGCAGGTCGAGCGGACCATGTGGCGCACGTTGCGCGCCGTCGAGCATCACCTTTGCGCCCACCGCCTTGGCTGCCTCGACGACGGCACGCACGTCGAGCAGCGCGCCCGTGACGTTCGATACGTGTGCGAGCGAAACGAGTTTGGTCTTGGGCGTCAGCAGGCGCGGCAAGGCCGAGAGATCGATACGGCCGTCGTTCGTGACCGGCAGCATGTCGAGCTCGACGCCCGACCGCGACCGCAGCAGCTGCCACGGCACGATGTTGGAATGATGCTCGAGTTCCGACAGCAGGATGCGGTCGCCGGGCTTCAGCAGCGCGCCGTAGGAGAAGGCGACGAGATTGATCGCCGCGGTGCAGCCACCGGTGAAGACGATCTCCATCGTCGGCACGCCGAGGAACGAAGCGACCTGGGCGCGGGCATTCTCGTAGGCCTCGGTCGCCCGCTCGGCCAGCCGATGGACGCCGCGCAACACGTTGGCGCGCCCGGTGGTCTCGTAGCGGCGCACCGCGTCGATCACCGTGAGCGGCGTCTGTGCCGAGGCGCCGTTGTCGAGATAATGGACGGGCAAGCCGTCGATGATCTCGGACAGGATCGGAAACTGGCCGCGGACAGCGGCAATGTCGAAGCTCATGACCTAACACTCATGCCGGTACCCTCGCCCGCCATGCGGCCAGCGCCTCGGGCGTGTCGATGTCGGTGATTGCCGCCTCGCCCGTCATCTCGACCTCGCAGACCAGATCGGCATGCTCGCCGATCAGGTGCTTGGCGCCGCT
>JBILYJ010000223.1:0-7794 GCA_044377795.1 Reyranella sp.
GAACAGATGCTGGTCGACGGGCGGCCGTATCTGCTGGGCGATGCGCCGTGCCTGGCCGACTGCGCGCTCTACAATCCGGTGTGGTTCATCAAGGAGCGGATGGGTGGCGGCAAGCCGGTCCCGCCGCTCGACCGGCTGCCCCTGATCACGGCCTGGTCGGAGCGCATGAAGGCCGTCGGCAGCGGCAGGCCGAGCGAGATCGGTGCCGCCGACGCCATCGCCATCGCGAAGGCCGCGACACCCGAGGCGACCCGCGTGGAGGCCGACGATCCCAGCGGTTTGAGGGCCGGCCAATCGGTCAGCATCACGCCCGACGATACCGGCAAGGTGCCGGTGAGCGGTGCGCTGGTCGGGCTGACCAACGACCGAGTCTCGATCGGGCGCCATGACGAACAGGTCGGCGACGTGGTGGTCCATTTCCCCCGCGCCGGCTTCGTCATCACGCCGGCATAACGCACTGAAGTAAGCCCGTCGTCTCGACCGGAGCACCGAAGGTGCGGAGTGGAGAGACCTTTTTTCCAGCTCAAGCCGTCAAATCGGGGAAAAAAGATCTCTCCACTCCGCCGAGCTACGCTCGGCTCCGGTCGAGATGACGGAGTACTTGTAAACTCAGGGCGTTCTTCTAAACGACCTCGACGCCGATCTCGGCCGCGATGCGGCGCAGCGCGGCGACCGAGCGGGCCGTCGCGGTGCGGCCGTCCTGCGGGCAGTGCGTCTCGATGCTGGCGTGGATCTGCCGGATCGGCGCGGGGGCCTTCGCCGCTTCCGTCAGGAGCCGCGTGAGTTCCGCGGCCCACGGGACGTCGCCGTCGCCCAGGGGCACGGTGCGCTTGCTCGGGATGTCGCGGTCCTTGAGATGGATGAGATCGACGCGCGGGGCCAGGGACGCGATCTCGGCGTCGGTCGGCGGCACACCCATCGCCCAGGCGTTGCCGATATCGACCAGGGGACGCAGCTGAGCCGGCAGCGGATTGGGCGCCACCTCCTCTTCCATCGCAGTAAAGAAATCGGCGAGCTCGCCGACCGAGCCGATGTTGCAGACCTGCTCGTTCTCGATCTCGACGTTGATGGAATAGGTGAGGGCGAGATCGGCCATCCGCTCGAACCGCCCGAAAAGATCCGCCGGCCTGTAGCCGGGATAGCGCAGGTGGCTGAAGACGCGGATCTTGTCGGCGCCGAAGACCGTGGCCATGTCGAAGGCATGCACCAGCGGATCGTCGGCGGGACAGTCGGCCGGATCGAAGGCGAAGTCGACCTTGCCGCCGTCGCTGCCCTTGCCGGGCGCGGGCCATTTCAGCAGCGGCGAGACGAAGGTCGGCACCGTGAGACCGGCCTGCTCGATCCGCCGTGCGATGGCGCCGCCTTCCTCGAGCGACAGGCCGAGCAGGTTCCTGCCATCCACGGTGCGCATGTCGAGGCGCCGTACCTCGTGTTCGGCGCAGAAGGAGATCATTTCGTCGAGGGAGGGACCGATTTCGTCGCCGATGACGGCGAGCGCGAGACGAGGCAGGGGCATGCCGTTAACCTACTATGGACGGACTTCTTTGGCTAAAGTCCGGGACGAGCAAGGGAGACGGCATGAGCGACGACGCGGCGATTTTCGTGGGGGCCAGTACTGCCGACCAGTATCTCCTCCTGAAATACGCCAATCGCCACGGGCTGGTCGCGGGAGCGACCGGCACCGGCAAGACCGTCACCCTGCAGACCATCGCCGAGGGCTTCTCCGCCTATGGCGTGCCGGTCTTCATGGCCGACGTGAAGGGCGACCTGTCCGGCGTCAGCCAGGCGGGCGGCAGCAATCCGCGGGCGCTGGAGCGTGCGACGCAACTCGGCATCGACGGCTATGCCGGCCGCGCCTTCCCGACGATCTTCTGGGACCTGTTCGGCGAGAAGGGCCATCCGATCCGCACGACGGTGAGCGAGGTCGGGCCGGTGCTGATGGCGCGCCTGCTGCAGCTCAACGAGACCCAGGAGGGCGTGCTCAACATCGTCTTCAGGATCGCCGACCAGCAGGGCCTGCTGCTGCTCGACTTCAAGGACCTGCAGGCGCTGCTGCAGTGGGTGGCCGAGAATGCCGGCTCGCTCACCACGGAATTCGGCAATGTCAGCAAGCAGTCGGTCGGCACCATCCAGCGCCAGCTCCTGACGCTCAGCCAGCAGGGCGGCGAGGGATTCTTCGGCGAGCCGGCCCTCGTGCTCACCGACATGATCCGATGCGATCCCTCGGGTTACGGCGCCATCAACATCCTGGCGGCCGACCGGCTGATGCAGAGCCCGCGCCTCTACGCGACCTTCCTGCTGTGGCTGCTGTCGGAGCTGTTCGAGTCGCTGCCCGAGGTGGGCGATCTCGACAAGCCGAAGTTCGTCTTCTTCTTCGACGAGGCGCATCTGCTGTTCGACGACGCGCCCAAGGCGCTGCTGTCGCGCATCGAGCAGGTCGTGCGACTGATCCGCTCGAAGGGCGTCGGCGTCTACTTCATCACCCAGAATCCGCTCGACCTGCCGGAGACCGTGTTGGGCCAGCTCGGTAACCGCGTGCAGCACGCGTTGCGCGCCTTCACGCCGCGCGACCAGAAGGCCGTGAAGGTGGCGGCCGAGACGTTCCGCCCGAACAAGGGCTTCAATGCCGCGCAGGCCATCACCGAACTCGGCGTCGGCGAGGCGCTGCTGTCGTTCCTTGATGCGAAGGGCGTGCCTTTCCCGGTCGAGCGCTGCCTCATCGCGCCGCCGCAGGGCCGCATCGGGCCGGCCACGGCGGAGGAGCGCGCAGCCGTGATGGCGGCGAGCCCGCTGGCCGGCAGATACGACAAGGTGGTCGATCGCCAGTCGGCCTACGAAATCCTGACGGGCCGGGTCACGCAATCGGCAAACCCCGACCCGGCGCCGGCCCCGCGCCGCCGCGGCCAGTACGGTTCGGTGCCGCCCACCGTTCCTGCAACGACCGGACCCTGGGGGCCGCGTACCGCTCCGCCACCGGCCGAGGTCGAACAGCCGACCCCGCCGGCGCCGCGGCCGGAACCGCGGCTGAAGAAGGCACAGCCCCAGCCGCCCACGCCCGAGCCGAAGAAGGTGCCGGCAGGCCGTCAGCGCGACTCCGTTGGAATCACGGTCGCCAAGGCGGCCGGCCGCAGCATGGCCACCATCGCCGCGCGTGAAGCGGCGAAGGCGGTGTTCGGCAGGGGCAAGGCCGCATCCATCGGCGCCAGCGTCGGCGGCGCCGTGTTGCGCGGCGTGCTGGGGTCGATCCTGAGAGGCTGATCCACCGGGTCCGGCGGCTGCCCGGTCAGCTCAGGCGATCAGCTCAGGCGGTCGAGTTCCTTGACGATGGCGTCGCCCATTTCCTGGGTGCCGACCTTCTTCACGCCGTCGGTGTTGCCCACCAGCAGGTCGCCGGTGCGGTAGCCCGCCTTCAGCACGTTCTCGACCGCGAGCTCGACCATGTCGGCGTCCTTGCCGAGGTCGAACGAATAGCGAAGCATCATCGCGTAGCTGAGCGTCTGCGCGATCGGGTTGGCCAGGCCCTTGCCCGCGATGTCGGGCGCGCTGCCGTGGATCGGCTCATACAGCGCCTTGCGGCGGCCGGTCGCGTCGGGCGCGCCGAGCGAGGCCGACGGCAGCAGGCCGAGCGAACCCGTCAGCATCGAGGCTTCGTCCGACAGGATGTCGCCGAACAGGTTGTCGGTGACGATGACGTCGAATTCCTTCGGCGCGCGCAGCAGCTGCATGGCGAGCGCGTCGGCATACATGTGGCTCAGCTGGACGTCGGAGTACTTCTCCTTGTGCAGCTTGGTCGCCTCCTCGCGCCACAGGACGCCGGTGTGCATGACGTTGGCCTTCTCCGAGGAGAGGACCTTGTTCTTGCGCTTGCGGGCCAGCTCGAAGGCGACGGCGCAGACGCGACGGATCTCGGGAGCGGTGTAGCGCTGCGTGTCGAAGGCCTCGACCTCGCCGGCGGCGTTGACGTGGCGGCCGCGCGGCTCACCGAAATACACGCCGCTGGTCAGCTCGCGGATGATCATGATGTCGAGACCCTTGACGATCTCCGGCTTGAGCGACGAGGCGTCGACCAGCGCGTCGAACACCTTGGCCGGGCGCAGGTTGGCAAAGAGGTCCATCTCCTTGCGCAGGCGCAGCAGGCCGCGCTCCGGCTTCTTGCTGAAGTCGGCAGTGTCCCACTTCGGGCCCCCGACCGAGCCGAACAGCACGGCATCGGCCTCGAGGGCGTTCTTCATGGCGTCGTCGCTCAGCGGCACGCCGTGCTTGTCGAGGGCGGCGCCGCCCACGAGGTCTTCCTTGATGTCGAAGCCGATCGCGCGCTTCTTGCCCATCCAGGCAATGATCTTGCGGACCTCGTTCATCACCTCGGGGCCGATACCGTCGCCGGGCAGCACGAGCAGATTGCGATTTGACGCCATTGTCTTGCTTCTCTTCAGGTCGTTGTCGGAGTGATCAGGCGGCGCTGTGCAGCCACGGCTGCGACTCGCTCTGGCGACGCTCGAAGTCGTCGATGTCCGACTTCTTCTCCATGGTGAGGCCGATATCGTCGAGGCCTTCCATCAGGCACTTCTTGCGGAAGGGATCGATGTCGAAATGGACGGTGCCGCCGTCCGGACCCTTGATCTCCTGCTTCTCGAGATCGATCTCGATGACGGCGTTGGAGCCGCGGCTCGCATCGTCCATCAGCTTGTCGACGATCTCCTTCGGCACCTTGATCGGCAGGATGCCGTTCTTGAAGCAGTTGTTGTAGAAGATGTCCGCGAAATCCTCGGAGATGATGCAGCGGATGCCGAAGTCGAGCAGCGCCCAGGGCGCATGCTCGCGGCTCGAGCCGCAGCCGAAGTTGGGACCCGCCACGATGATCTTGGCATTCTGATAGGCCGGCTGGTCGAGGACGAAGTCCTTCTTCTGGCCGTCCGCCGTCCAGCGCATCTCGTAGAACAGGCCTTCCTTCAGGCCCGTGCGCTTGATGGTCTTCAGGAACTGCTTCGGAATGATCATGTCGGTGTCGACATTGACCATGGGCAGCGGCGCAGCGACGCCGCTCAGCGTCGTGAATTTTTCCATGAGACCTCCCGGAAAGGCCGGAATAAACGGGCTTTCCGGGCCGCGGTCAAGCCGCGCGATTCAGCGGGTCTTGATGACCAGGGTGCTGGCGATCATGTCATGCAGGCCGCGCTTGCGGTCGGTGAAGGCGATCATGATGTAGCCGATGCAGAAAATTATCGCCGAGAGGATCTTGGCGAAGTACCGCCCTGTGGCATTCATGAAGCTCAGGCGCTTGCCGTCATTGGTCACGACCCGCAGCCCCATCGCCATCTTGCCGACCGTGGCGCCCCGCTCGGAGCTCTCCATCAGGGCGAAATAAAGCCAGGCAACGGCCAGGGAGAGAAGGTTCACCGTCGGATCGATCTGGCTCATGTCGTCCATGTCCATGTACCGGACGCCGAAGATCGACGTCACGACGCCCAGCACGAGACTGATCAGGATGGCGTCGATGATGTAGGCCACCAGGCGGATCCAGAAGCCGCCATAGGCAACCTGGGCCGCGCCCACCGGCTGGGCATCCCAGACGGGCGGCGGAGGCGGGGCGGCGGGGCCTGAATTGGGAACGCTGGCCATGTGTCTCTCCCACGAGGGTCGGCGAAAACGACGGCTCTACATTGGCCACGCACGTTCCCGACTGCAACAGAAACGGGCGGTACCTTGCGGCACCGCCCGTCTCCGTTCGCCAGGAAACGGCGTCTACTGGAAGTCGCGAACGTCGGCGAGCGTGCCGCGGATGGCGGCGGCTGCCGCCATGGCCGGGCTCACCAGATGGGTGCGCCCGCCGCGGCC
Source organism: Reyranella sp. (assembly GCA_044377795.1). Lineage (GTDB taxonomy): Bacteria > Pseudomonadota > Alphaproteobacteria > Reyranellales > Reyranellaceae > Reyranella. Next base: position 5,836 of record JBILYJ010000223.1, read on the forward strand.
CTGACGGCCTTCGAAGTTGCGGTTCGACGTCGAGGCGCAGCGCTGGCCGGGCTCGATGCGATCGGCGTTCATCGCCAGGCACATCGAGCAGCCCTGCAGGCGCCATTCGAAGCCGGCCTCGAGGAAGATCTTGTCGAGACCTTCCTTCTCGGCCTGGGCCTTCACCAGGCCGGAGCCCGGCACCACCATGGCCGACACGGTCGAGGCGACCTTGCGGCCGCGCGCGATCTCGGCGGCGGCGCGCAGGTCTTCGATGCGGCCGTTGGTGCAGGAGCCGATGAACACGCGGTCGATCGGCACGTCGACGAGGCGCGTGCCCGGCGTCAGGCCCATGTAGGCGAGCGACCGGGTCCAGGCCTCGCGGCGGTTCTCGTCCGGCGCATTGGCCGGGTCGGGAACGACGTCGGTGATCGGCAGCGCGTCCTGCGGGCTCGTTCCCCAGGTCACCATCGGCGGAATGTCCGCGGCGTTGAGGTCGAGCTGCACGTCGAAGTGCGCGCCCTTGTCCGACGGCAGGCGGCGCCACTGGCTGAGCGCCAGATCCCACGCCCCGCCCTTGGGCGAGAACGGACGACCCTCGAGATACTGGAAGGTCGTCTCGTCGGGCGCGATCAGGCCGGCGCGGGCGCCCGCCTCGATCGACATGTTGCAGACCGTCATGCGGCCTTCCATCGTCAGCTCGCGGATGGCGCGGCCGGCATATTCGATCACGTAGCCGGTGCCGCCGGCGGTGCCGAGCTTGCCGATGATCGCCAGGATGACGTCCTTGGCCGTCACGCCGAGCGGCAGGCTGCCCTCGACCGACACGCGCATGTTCTTGGCCGGCTTCTGGATCAGCGTCTGCGTGGCGAGCACATGCTCGACCTCGGAGGTGCCGATGCCGAAGGCCAGCGCGCCGAACGCGCCGTGCGTCGAGGTGTGGCTGTCGCCGCACACGATCGTCATGCCGGGCAGGGTCAGGCCCTGCTCGGGGCCGATGACGTGCACGATGCCGCGGCGCGGATCGTTCAGGTCGAAGTACGGCACATGGAAGTCGGCGACGTTCTTCTCCAGCGTCTCGACCTGGACGCGCGACTCCTCGTCCTCGATGCCCTGGCTGAAGTCCGTCGTCGGCGTGTTGTGGTCGGCGACCGCAATGGTGGCGTCGGGGCGGCGCACCGGCCGTCCCGCCATGCGCAGGCCCTCGAAGGCCTGCGGGCTGGTCACCTCGTGGACGAGGTGACGATCGATGTAGATGACACAGGTCCCGTCGTCCTGGCGATGGACGACGTGGCTGTCCCAGATCTTCTCGAACAGGGTCCGCGGCGGCGGCGGCGGTGCCGGCGGGGTGGCCGACTTCTTGCGGAACGCCATGGTGCGCCTACTTCTTCCCGCCGCCCTTGGCGTTGCGGACGCTCTTCTCTTCCTTGGGCTTTTCCTTCTTGAGCTTCTCGCGGCGCGGACGCTTGAGAGCCTCCTCGGCCTGCACGGCGAGCAGCGCGCGCTGGGCCTCGGTGTCCTCGGCGATACGGCTCGCCTTGCCGCGCAGTTCGCGCAGGTAGTAGAGCTTGGCGCGGCGCACGACGCCCTTACGGACGACCTCGATTTCCCAGATGCTCGGGCTGTAGAGCGGGAACACGCGCTCCACGCCTTCGCCGAAGCTGATCTTGCGCACCGTGAACGACGAGTTCACGCCGGCGTTCTTGCGGCCGATGCAGAGGCCTTCGTACACCTGAAGGCGCTCGCGGTTACCTTCCTGCACCTTGACGTGCACCTTGAGGGTATCGCCCGATTCGAAATACGGAACGGGCCGCTCTTCCTGCACCTTGTCGATCGTCGTCTGGCCGATCGCGTCGAGAATGTTCATCGCATCCATCCTTTCGTCACTTCTCATCGTTTCCCGCCGCGGTCCGGCTGCGGGCCCAAAGATCGGGCCGCCGCCTCCGCGTGATCTCTTCCCGCTGCTTCATCCGCCATTCG
>JBILYJ010000224.1:0-7779 GCA_044377795.1 Reyranella sp.
GGACCAGCACGAAGACGCCGTTGGCGAACAGGAAGGCGGTGGCGGCGATCGAGGCCGCGCCGACGGTGACCCCGAAGGCGGCGGAGAGCTGGACCAGCAGCGGGTCGATGACGCGCATGTTGGCCGCCGACGCGAAGGCTGCGACCGACAGGAGCACGATGGCGATCGTGGGAGCAGAACCGGAGGCGGACCGCGGCGGGGCGGCGGGGGAAGGCATCGGCTGGGGGCTTACCGGCTCGGCCCTGCAAAAGAAAGGTCTCTTGGCGGGACGCAGCAATGACCTATGTTAGAGCCCATGGAAGAACTCCTGATTCTCGCCCGCGACCCCCAAGCCTGGGCCGCGCTCGCGACGCTGATCGTCATGGAAGTCGTGCTGGGCATCGACAACCTGATCTTCATCTCGATCCTGACCAACAAGCTGCCGGAGGAGAAGCGGTCCAGCGCCCGGCGCCTCGGCATCGGGCTGGCTGTCTTCCTGCGGCTTGCCCTGCTGGGCGGCGTTGCCTTCATCGTCCAGCTCACCACGCCGCTCTTTTCACTGTTCGGGCATGGATTTTCCTGGCGGGACCTCATCCTGATCGGGGGTGGCCTGTTCCTGATCTACAAGGCGACCAGCGAGATCCGCGACCATGTCGCGGCAGATCACGAGGACAAGGAACCGTCGATCGGTGGCGCCGCCGGCGTTACGTTCGTGGGCGTGATTGGCCAGATTTTGATCCTCGACCTCGTATTCTCGCTCGACAGCATCATCACGGCCGTCGGCATGACCGACCATATTCCGATCATGGTGATCGCCGTTGTCGTGGCGGTTGGCCTGATGCTTGCTGCGGCCGACGGTTTGGCGCGGTTCATCGGCCACAACCCGACGATCGTCATGCTGGCGCTGAGCTTTCTGTTGATGATCGGCATGACTCTGATCGCCGACGGCATGGGGATGCATGTTCCCAAGGGCTACATCTACGCCGCGATGGCGTTTTCCGGGTTGGTCGAGGGCCTGAACATGCTGGCGCGTCGCGCCCAGCACAAACGTCCGTTGCGCAAGCGGCCCCGCTGACGCGCTGACAAGGTACGGCGGGAAGGGTTATGCTTCCCGCCATGAAGCTCAAGGATCAGGTAGCCATCGTCACGGGGGCGGCGTCGGGCATCGGCGCCGCGACGGCCCGTCTGTTCGCAACCGAAGGCGCAAAGGTCGCGCTGGTCGATCTCGACGAGACGGGGTTGGCGAAAGTCGCCGCCGAGATCGGCGGCGAGACTCTCGTCATCCCGGCCGACGTCAGCAACAACGACCAGGCGCGTGCCGGCGTGGCAAAGGTCCTCGAGAAGTGGGGCCGTGTGGATGTTCTGGTAACGGCGGCCGGCGCCTCGTTCGGCGGCACCGTCGACAAGGTCGACGAGGCGACCTGGGATCGCACCTTCGCGATCAACGTGAAGGGCACCTTCCTCTGGGTCCATCACGCCATCCAGCCGATGATCGTGGCAAAGTCCGGCGCCATCGTCACCCTGGGCTCGCAGCTCGCGCAGTCGAGCCTCGGCACAAATGTGGCCTACATCGCCTCCAAGGGCGCGATCGTGTCGTTCACCAAGACCGTCGCCGTCGACCACGCCGCCCAGGGCATCCGCATCAATGCGCTGATGCCGGGCGTCATCGACACGCCGATGCCGGCCCGCTCGCTGAAGCGGCAGCCCAACCCCGAGGCGGCCCGCGCCTTCTGGAAGGTGCGCCACCCGATGGGCCGTATCGGGCAGCCGGAAGAGGTCGCCAAGGCGGCGCTCTTCCTCGCCTCTTCCGATTCGTCCTTCACCACGGGATCGCTGCTGTTCGTCGACGGCGGCTGGACGGCTCACTGACATGCCGAAGAAACTCACGCCCGAGCAAGTCGAAGGCTATTCCCGCGACGGCTATGTCTGCCCGGTCGACGCGTTCTCGACCGAGCGCACGCGGGCCTGGCGCGACAGGCTCGAGGCCTTCGAGCGCGCCCAGGGCCAGAAGCTGACGCGCGGCCACAATTTCAAGCCGCACCTGCTGTTTCCCTGGGTCGACGAGATCGTGCATTCGCCCGAGGTGCTCGATGCCGTCGAGGATCTGATCGGTCCCGACATCCGCCTGTTCCATCTCAGCGTCTGGCCCAAGGATGCCGGCTCCGGCACCTATGTGAGCTGGCATCAGGACGCGACCTACTTCGCGCTGGAGCCCGCCTGCCACGTCACCGCCTGGGTCGCCCTCTCCGACGCGCCAGTCGAGGCGGGCTGTATGGAGGTCGTACCGGGGTCACACAGGCTCGGCCAGCTGCCGCACGCTGAGATGCAGGACCCCGAGAACCTGCTGTCGCGCGGCCAGGAGCTGGCGGGCGGTTTCGATCGCAGCCGGACGGCCTTCATGCCGGTGAAGGCGGGCCAGTTCTCGCTGCACCACACGCACCTCGTGCACAATTCGCGGCCCAACCGTTCGAACGACCGGCGCATCGGGCTGGGCATCAGCTACATCCCGACCTCGGCACGTTGCGCCTCCTCGACGCGGGTCAGCGCCATGCTGGTGCGCGGCGAGGACAGATACCGCCACTTCGACGACGAGCGCCGGCCGCTGCAGGACGCAGGGCCCGAGGAACGCGCCTTCCACGCCGAGGCGGTCGACAGGTTCCGACGAATGAATACCGAGCAGACCGACAACAAGGTTGCGGTCGTCAAGAGGTAGGAATGCACACGATCAAGCTGCCGTATCACGACCGTTATCCCTATTCGCCGATCACGGAGCGCAAGGACTATTCCTGGCCCGAGGGCAAGCGGCTCGCGGTCTATCTCGGCCTCAACATCGAGCATTTCGCCTTCGGTGCGGGCGAGGGGCATCTCCTCACCGTCGCCAACCCGCCGCCCGATCCGCGCACCTTTGCCTGGCGCGATTACGGAAATCGGGTCGGAGTCTGGCGACTCCTGGAGATGTTCGACGAGCTCAACCTGCCCGCCGCGCACCTGATCAACACGACGGTGTTCGACTATGCGCCGCAGATCGTCGACGCGCTGAAGGCGCGCGGCGACGAGTTCATTGGCCATGGCCGCACCAATGCCGAGCGCCATGGTGGCATGTGGGAGGCCGACGAGAAGCGCTTCCTGCAGGAGATCAGCGATTCGATCGAGAAGGCCTCAGGCAGGCGGCCGCGCGGCTGGATGGCGCCGTGGATGGCCTCGACCCGAGTCACCCCCGATCTTCTCAAGGAGACCGGCTACGACTTCCTGATGGACTGGCCCAACGACGACCAGCCGATCTGGATGAAGACCCGTTCGGGGCCCCTGATGAGCGTGCCCTATCCGATCGAGGTCAACGACAGCCCGCAGGTGCTGGTGCGCCATCACAGCGGCGAAGAGTTCCGCGACATGATCATCGGCCAGTTCGAGGAGCTGCTGCGTCAGTCGGCAAAGCAGCCGCTGGTCTGCGGCATCGCACTCCACACGATGATCGTGGGCCAGCCCTACCGGCTGCGGGCGCTGCGTGAGGCGCTGCAGCACATCGTGAACCATCCGCAGAAGGACAAGGTCTGGTTCACGCGGCCCAGCGACATCTACGATCATTGCGCCGCGCTGCCGGCGGGAACGATGACGCCGCCGCCGGCGTGAGCGCGCGATGACGGCCGTCGCGATGGCCGGCTGGCTGGCGCAGGCCGGCCTGCGCAACATGCCGCTGGGGGAGCTGGTCGACGGCTTCGGCAGGCGACTCAATAACGCCGGATTGCGCGTCGAACGCATGTTCGTCGGCATGAACACGCTGCATCCCATGGTGCGGGCGCGCAGCCTGATCTGGAATTCGGGCGAGGGTGTCGCCCGGCATTTCGAGTTCGGCCACGCCGATATCGATACGGCGCAGATCCAGCAGAGCCCTTTTGCCGCGATGCTGCGCGATGGCATCGCCGAGCTGCGACAGCATCTCGACGCCGCCGATGATCTGCCCGACATCCCCGTGTTCGACGAGCTGCGCGGCACGGGCATGACCGAGTGGATGGGCTGGGTGCAGCCCTTCGGTGAGCTGACGCCGCAGGTCGGCAGCCCGACGGAGGCCGATCATGCTGAGCGGCTGTGGCTCGCCGTTTCGGCCGCGACCGACCGTCCGGGCGGCTTTTCCGACGAAGACGTCGCGCTTCTGCGCGAGGTGCTGCCGGTCTTCGCTCTTGCCGTGAAGGCCACCAGCCTGCGCGGCATCGGCCACGGGTTGCTTGCGGCCTATCTCGGCAACGACCCGGCAAGCCGCGTTCTGGCCGGCACCGTGCTGCGCGGCGAGGTGCAGAGTGTCGAGGCGGTGGTGCTCTTCACCGACCTTCGGGGCTTCACGGCGCTCGCCGATACGATGCCCGGGCGCGAGCTGATCGCGCTGCTCGACGATTACTTCAACTGCATGGTCCAGCCGATCGTCGCGCACGGCGGCGAGGTGCTGAAGTTCATGGGCGACGGCATGCTGGCGGCCTTCGCGGTGATCCTCGACGACCGGGCCGAGGTCTGCGCCGCTGCGCTGGCGGCCGCAGAGGAAGTGCTGGCCCGCGTCGATGCGCTGAACGGGGAGCGGCGAGACGCCGGACAACCCGCAACGTCGCTCGACATCTCCCTGCATACCGGCCGTGTCCTGTACGGCAATGTCGGCTCCGATACGCGGCTCGATTTCACCGTGATCGGTCCCGCGGTCAACGAGGCTTCGCGCATCGAGGCACTGTGCGAGCCGCTCGGCCAGGCGCTGCTGATGTCGCAGGCCTTCGCCGAAGCGGCGACCGCAAGCCGCGACCGGCTGGTCTCACTCGGCCGCCACCGCCTGCGAGGTGTGCGCGAGGACACGGAGCTGTTCGGTTTAAAGGTTTCGTCGTCTCGACCGTAGCCTCGCGCAGCGAGGCGCAGTGGAGAGACCTTGTCTCCACCAATTGCCGGCTTTTAGTTGATGGAAGGTCTCTCCACTCCGCACCTTCGGTGCTCCGGTCGAGACGACGAGACTTTATTAACGCCCATAAACCGCGCTCTCGAAGGCGTGGAAGAGCGGCAGCGCCTTCACGTCGGCGAAGGGCAGGATCTGGGTCATGTAGACGCCGCCCAGGCGCTTCCTGCGGTCGATCCAGTAGTAGGTGTTGGGCAGGCCCGCCCAGGAGAGGCTGCCGGGCGAGCGGCCGGTCGGTGCCCCTTCGTCGTTGATCATGAAGCTGAGACCCCACTTCTTCGTGACGCCGGGGAAGAATTCGGCATCGTTGGACAAAGCCGGCATTGCCGTCTCGAGCAGGCGCACCGTCGAATCGCCCATCGCGTTGGCGGCCATCGCATCGACCGTCTCGGCCTTCATGACCGCCTCGCCTCGCGCCGACCTGCCGTCGTTCAACACCATGCGGACGAACTTCAGGTAATCATTGGCCGTCGAGTAGAGGCCGCCGCCGCCCGCCTCGAACTCGGGCTCCTGCGGAACCTCGCGCTTCAGGTCGGCGACGAGGCTGCCATCGGCCTTGCGGAGATGGACGCGGGCCATGCGGGCGCGCATCTCCGGCGTCAGGCGGAAGCCGGTGCTGTCCATGCCGAGGGGCCCGAACAGATCGTCGTGCATCACCTGGCCGAGCTTCCGTCCGGTCACGGTCTCGACCATCTTGCCGGCCCAGTCGATGCCGATTCCGTATTGCCAGCGGGTACCGGGGTCGAACAACAGGGGAGTCGTCAGCGACTTGTCGAGGCCGGTGCCGATGGTCGGCACGTCCATGACCTCGCGATACCGCAGGATCTCGGGGTTCCAGATGTCGTAGCCGAAGCCCGCCGTGTGCGTCAGCAGATGACGCAGGGTGATGTCGCGCACGGGCTTGCGCAGGCGCGGCTTGCCTTCCGCGTCGAAGCCTTCCAGCACCTGCACTTCGCCGAGATAAGGGATCACATCCCGGGCCGGCGCATCGAGATTCAATGCGCCGCGCTCGACCTGCTGCATCGCTACGGCACCAGTGACGGCCTTGGTCATGGAAGCGATCCACACGACAGTGTCGGGTGTCATGTCGGCTTGTTGACCCAGAACGGACTTGCCGAAGCCGCCTTCGTAGCTCGTGCCGCTTGCGTCGGTCGCGACGGCCGCGACGCCGGGCACGTCGCCGCGCTGCACCGCCTCGCTCAGGATCGCATCGATGCGCGCCTTCATGGTTTCGCTCCTGCAAGGTCAACCGTGTCGAGTGCGAAGGCGTAACCGATCGCCACCTCGTCGAGGCGGGAGAAACGGCCCGACGCGCCGCCATGACCCGCACCCATATTGGTGTGCAGGATGACCGGCCCGCCGCCCGTCATGGTGGCACGCAGCCGCGCCACCCACTTGGCGGGCTCCCAGTAAGTCACGCGCGGGTCGGTCAGGCCCGCCATCGCCAGGATCGCCGGATAATGCTGCGGCGCGACATTGTCGTAGGGCGAGTAGGAGCGGATGTAGTTGAACGCCGCCGCGTCGGTGATCGGATTGCCCCATTCGGGCCATTCCGGCGGGGTGAGGGGCAGCTTGTCGTCGAGCATGGTGGCGAGCACGTCGACGAACGGCACCTCGGCGAGGATGCCGGCAAACAGGTCGGGCGCGCGGTTGGCGACCGCGCCCATCAGCATGCCGCCGGCGCTGCCGCCATGGCCCACGATCCGTCCGGACGACGTGTACTTGGCCTGGATCAAGGCGCGACCGGCCGCGACGAAATCGTCGAACGTGTTGGTCTTCTTCTCGCGCTTGCCGTCGAGATACCACGACCAGCCCTTGTCGGAGCCGCCGCGGATATGGGCGATGGCATAGACGAAGCCCCGATCGACCAGCGACAGGCGGTTGGCCGAGAAGGACGCCGGCATGGCCATGCCGTAGGAGCCGTAACCGTAGAGCAGGAGCGGCGCGCGGCCGTCGCGCACCAGGTCGCGACGATGCAGGATCGACACCGGCACCTCGGCGCCGTCGTGAGCGACGGCGATGATGCGTGTCGTGACATAGGCGGCGGGATCGTGACCGGACGGGATCTCCTGGCGCTTGCGCAAGGTCCGCTGCCGCGTCGCCATGTCGTAGTCGTAGACTTCGCTCGGCGTCGTCATCGACGAGTAGGCGAAACGCAGGGTCGTCGTGTCGAACTCGTACCCACCGATCATGTCGAGCGAATAGGCGGTCTCGTCGAAGGCGATCGTATGCTCGGCCCCAGTCGCCAGATCGCGGATCACGATCGAGGGCAGGGCGTTGGTGCGCTCCAGCCGCGCGAGATGGCTGGCATAAAGATCGATGCCCAGAATGTAGGTGCCCGGCCGGTGTGGCACCAGCTCGCGCCAGTTCGCGCGTTCCGGTGCGGCGAGCGGCGCGGTCGCGATCCTGAAATCGATGGCGCCGCCCGCGCTGGTGAGAATGAACAACTCGTCGCCGCGATCGGCCACGCTGTAGCGCACGCCCTTTTCGCGCGGCGCGATCAGGCGCGGCTCGGCGTCGGGTGAGGAGAGGTCGATCAGCCGTTCCTCGGTCGTGTCGTGGTCGCCGCCCGAGATGACGCAGAAGCGGCCGCTGGCGCTTTCGCCGATGCGGGTGAACCAGCCGATGTCCTGCTCCTCGTAGACGAGGACGTCATCGACCTGCGCCGTGCCCAGCCTGTGGCGGTAGACTTTCAGCGGACGATGGTTCTCGTCGACCCGGACGTAGAAGAAGAACGAGGAGTCGTGTCCCCAGACGACGCTGCCGCTCGTCTCCGTCAGGATGTCGGACAGGTCCTCTGCCGTGTCCCAGCGCCGGACGCGCAAGGTGAAGTATTCCGAGCCGCGCAGGTCGGCGCTCCACGCCTCCAGCTT
>JBILYJ010000225.1:0-7770 GCA_044377795.1 Reyranella sp.
TGCCTGCTGCAAGGCTTGGACTGACCTTCTCGCCACACCGCAAAGGATCGCATCCATCACAAGCCGGCGATGGGCTGAACTGTCATGAGTTCTGTCGCTTGGTATTATGTGGAATTGTTCCAGCCTGGTGGGGGCAGACCGCCGGCGTCGCCGCCGAAAGTCGCCGATGCGTCCCGGCCGTCAGTTCTTGTTCGGAACGAGGACGATGGCGCGACCGTCGCTGTTCATGCGGCCGGCCCAGTCGGCCGCCTGCGCGCCGGCGCCGTAGAACACGTCGCCGCGTGCCGGGCCCTTGATCGCCGCGCCCGTGTCCTGTGCGATCATCAGGCGGCGATAGGATTCGGTGGCGCCGGGCTTGCGATAGACGGGACGGCGCGTGTCGATCCAGACCGGCGTGCCGTACGGCGTGATCGTTGGATCGATCGCCATGCTGCGCTGGGCGGTGAGCGGCACGCCCTGGGCGCCGATCGGCGCCGAAGTCCTGGTGTCCCTGAAGAAGATGTAGCGCTCGTTCTTGCGCATCACGTCCCGCGCCTGCTGAGGATTTCGCTTCAGCCAGTCGCGAATCGCGGGCCAGGTCGCGTCTTCCTTCGTCATGACGCCCATCTGGACCAGCACGGTGCCGATCGCGGTATAGGGGCGGTTGTTGGAGCCGTCGAAGCCAAGGGTCATGCTGCCGCCCTCGGCGAGCTGTATGCGCCCGCTGCCCTGCACCTGCATCTCGAACAGGCCCACCGGATCCTGCACATAGGCGATCTCGAGGCCCTTGCCCTTGAGCGCGCCCGCTTCGATCTCGGCGCGCGTCAAATAAGGTTGATCCGTCAGGTCGGGCGGCTTGCGATAGACCGGGACGGTGAAGAGGCGGGACGGCACCTTGCTGCCGCGCATCTCGGGCTCGAAGTAGCCGGTGAACTTGCCCTGCACCTTGACGATCAGGGGGCGGAAATTGGACTCGAAGAAATTGCGCGCGCCGCGGGCGTCGCCGGCCTTCACCGCGTCGGCGGCGTCGCAGATGCGCTTCCACTCGGCGGTGGTGATCGTCTTCTCGCCGCCGTCGGTGGCGATCCTGACGTCCGGGCCGGCGGTCAGCCTGGGGCAGGAGCGTCGAAAGGCTGCGAGCGCCTCGGCATGGCGATCCTCGGCCCAGCCGGCGATCTCGTTGTAGGACGTCGGCTCCATCGAAATCCGCTGCTGCGGAAGGGAGCCGGGGGTTCCGGCACAGGCGGAGAGGAGGCCGGCTGCAGCGAGCAAGGCCGCAACACCGGCAAGGAGGCTCCTTCGCATGCCCGGAAAAGCCTCCCTCAGCCTTCGCTTTCGGTCTTCACGAGCTGCCAGTTGGGATCGCCCGACGTGGTGTCGCGACGGAACGTCCAGAGGTCGACGACCTTCTGCACTTCGTTCGGATTGCCATCGACGATCTGGCTGTCGGCATTGCGCACGACGTTGATCTGCTCGCTTACGAAGCGCACGGTGACGACGGCGTTCGTGCCCTGCATTTCGGCGCCGGCAACATCGGACGCTTCGAAGCCGATCAGTGTCGTTTCAGCCTTTTCATTGCGCTCGATGCGACCGCGAATGGCGGCTTCGAAGCTGGCATAGGTGGCGCTGTCGAGCAGTGGCTTCAGCGTCGCGGTGTCGCCGCGGGCGAAGGCCTCGACGATGGCGGTGAAGGCCGCGCGCGCGCCGCCCGTGAAGCCGATCGGTTCGAAGTCCGGATCGGCGGCGCGAATGGCGGCAACGCCGGCGGTTGCGGTCGGCAGGACGGTGGCGCGAATGCCGCCGGGACCGCTGGTGGGCGACGATTGACGCGGCGCCGGCGCATTGGCCGTCGGCAGCGGCACGACATTGTCGTTGCCCTGCGATGCATCGCCCGCTCGGGGCGGCGGCGCTGCGGGCGGCGTAAAGGGATCGCGTGCCGGCGGCTGCTCGTTGCCGGTACGCTTGCCCAGCACGGACCGCAGCCGCAGGATCAAGAAGACCGCGACCAACCCGATCAGGATGATGTCGTAGTTGTTACCCACGATGGCGCTCCACTGTCGCAAATTACATAGGCTGCGAATGGGCAAAGGGCAAGGCAGCCCCGCCTGCCGCTTCCCGGGCGGTCCCGCGCTTCAGGCGGCCAGCACCACAATATCGACAGATTCCGCGACGCCGCCAACCTTCCGATGGGGGCGACGCTCACGAACCGTTGACGCACGATAGCCCTGACGCTCGGCGAGCGCGTAGGTTTCGCCGTCCGTCAGGGCACGGGTTCCCTCTTCCTTGTTGTGCTTCTCGAGCTTCGCCGCGAGATTCACGGCGTCCCCGATCACCGTGAATTCGAGCCGTTCGCCGTCGCCGACCGCGCCGAACACGACCCGCCCCGACGCGACGGCAAGGCCGATCTCCAGGGGCGGCAGGCCCGCCGCGCGACGTTCCGACGCCCAGTTCGCGGCGGCTGCCATCACCGCGTCGGCCGCCCGGAGCGCGTCCGCGGCAGCGGTCGCCGACGGCATGACCGCGCCGAACGAAGCCAGGATGCCGTCGCCCAGGAACTTGTCGATGCTGCCGCCGGCCGTCGCGATCAACGGGCAGACGCGTCCCTGGTAGTCCTGCAGGACCTTCATCACTTCATCCGGCGGGAGTTCCATCGACAGCCGTGTGAAGCCGCGCAGGTCGGCGGTGAGGATCGCGACGTCGCGCAGCTCGCCTTCACCCGCCTTGATCGAAATCGCCGCGCCGCGGATGCGCGCCGCGACCCCGGGGTCGAAGAAGCGCGACAGGTCCTGCGCCGCGGCGCTCTCGCTCACCGCCTGCACCAGCAGGTGACGCGCCCGCGAGATGGCCAGCGCCAGCACCAGGGTGGTGAGCAGGATGGCGATGATCTTGTCGGCTTCGGCATGCACCAGAAATGCGTTCGAGGTCATGTACTCGACGAAGTCGTCGGTCGGATTGGCCGGCCCGCCCCGGCCGTCCAACGCGTAGAGGATGAGGCCGATCCAGCCGGCGATCGCCGTCAGACCCGTGAACAGGACGAAACGCGCCTCGAAGCGCAGCGCGCGGAGCGCGATGAACAGGAACACAAAGAGGAGCGTCGGCACCTTCAGATAGAAGACGGCGGGCTGGGCATATTTGTAATGGAACGAGTAGATGAGCCCCATCAGCAGGAGCATGTCGGCGATCACCGACAGATAGAGCATCCAGGGCCGCAGCAGGCGGGCGTAGGCGAGACCGAGGCGCAAGAGGCAGAAGATGCCGTAGATGACCAGAACATCGAACTCGAAGGAGTAGTCCTCCTGCACCACGCCGCCCGGCATGGTGCTCGATTCGTAGACCGTGGTGACCAGCACCACGATGACGAGCTGCACCCAGCCGATCAGGATCTCGCTCTGCTCCTGCTGGCGTTCGATCGCCTTCCGCACGCGCTCGGGCAGTTGGACCGCATCGCCGCTGCCGAACAGCCAGGCGCGCAGGCGGCGCAGCATCAGCGCTTTTCCAGCCAGAGGCTGGCGGGGAGCGCATCCGGCGGTCGCGGCAGACGCGAGATCACCGAGGCGGCCAGCCGGTCGGCCATGCGCCGCTCCGCCCAGACGCTGGAGAAGAGTGGCTTGTAAGCGCCGCTCGTCAGCAGGGGAACCACGCCCTGCTGCTCGTTGTAGGCACGCCAGCCCCAGATCGCGGGATAGTCGAACGGCAGGAAGATGTCGTGGATATGGACCAGCGTGCCCGATGGCAGGCGCGGCAGAACGCGGTTCAGCAGGATGTCGACGTCGCTGCCCGGCATCAGGATGTGGCTGGAATCGATGAACAGGACGTCGCCCTGTACGAGGCCGTCGAAGACCGTGGCCGGGGCCGCCTGCAGGGTCGACGACTTCACGCGGACCCCGGGCAGGTCGGCGATGTCGGCGCGCGGTGCCGGATCGATTGCCAGGATTTCGCCGACGCCGCCCACCGCCTTGGACAGCAGCCGGGTCGAATGACCCGAGCCGACCTCGATGATGTGGCGCGGCTTGCGCTCGCGGACCAGCGCGTACGCCACCGCGGCGTCGAGCGACGGGAACCACGACTGCTCGAACATCGCCTTGCAGCTTTCGAGCGCATCCGCCTGCGCATCGACGGCGTCGAGCACGGCGGCGAACTGGTCGGCGTGCTCCTCGAACAGGCGCTCGATCGCGGGATAGGGCGGCTGCGCTCCCGGCGGCGGCAGCAAGGGCGCATAGCGGTGCGGAATGAACCAGCCGCGCGGCTTCAGGCCGAGCACGGTCGGCAAACCGAGCGCGAACCGCCGCCAGCGGCCGCGAAGATTGGACCTGGCACTCATCGTCGTCTGCTCACGGTGTCAGGGTCAGGCCTTCGTGGGCCACGAGGACACGCGGCAGGCCGCTTGCCGCAATGCCCGGGCGCGCGAGGGCTGCTTCCCGTGCGACACCGTCCATGAACGCGTCGTCGTGGCTGGGATCGTGATGGAAGATCGCCAGCGTACCGACGCCGGCAGCATCGGCGACCCGCACACCCTCCTGCCAGGTCGAGTGTCCCCAGCCGCGATAGCGCGCGTATTCCTCGTCGGTGTAGCTCGAATCGTAGATCATCACGTCGGCGCCGCGACAGAGGTCGACGATCGTGGAGTCGCGCTCACCTTCCCGGTGTTCGGTGTCCGTGATGTAGCAGATCGACTTGCCGAGATGGTCGATGCGATAGCCCGTGGCGCCGTTGGGATGGTTGAGCGGTATCGTGCGCACGGCAACGGCGCCGCACGACAGGTTCTCGCCCGACCTGAACTCCCGGAATTCGACGCCGGCCTGGAAGACGTCGAGGGACACCGGATAGAGCGGCGCCTGCATCAGGTGCCCGACCACCTTCTTCAGCGTGTAGGGCGCCTCGAGATGGCCCGCCCACATGCGCACCGAATTGCGTCGGTCGAACAGAGGCGCGAAGAAAGTGAGCCCCGAGATGTGATCGAGGTGGGTGTGGGTGAAATAGATGTCGATGTCGAGGGGCGGCTGCCGTGCCAGTTCTACGCCCAGCGTGCGAATACCCGTGCCGGCATCGAAGATGAGGCGGCGGCCTCCCGCGGTGATCTCCAGACACGACGTATTGCCGCCATAGCGCACGTATTCCGCGCCAGGACATGAGATGGATCCCCGCACGCCCCAGAAGCGGACTTTCAGACCTTCGACCAATCAACCATTCCCACCGAGTATTTCGCCAGAGTCCACAGGCAGGTGCGTCCCGTCAACCGATGCGCGAGCCTTCCTGAGACTGGCCGCATTCTTGCGTAGCGATCCGGGCGGCTGTTTTTCACGTATTCTTGCAGTCGGCGGTCGAATCCGGTGTCCCGACTGCGTTGCCTACCGGCCTGTTCGGAGCAATACTTTGCCTATGGAACCCATCAATCAGGCTTCTGCCCCGGCGCTCGCCGCGCCGCCCGTGCGTTGCGCCAAGTTCGCCATCGGCCAGGTGGTGAAGCATCGCATCTACCCCTTTCGTGGCGTGATCTTCGACGTCGACCCGGTGTTCGCGAACACCGAGGAGTGGCTGTCGTCGATCCCCGAAGAGGTGCGGCCGCGCCGTGACCAGCCCTTCTACCATCTGCTGGCTGAGAACGCGCAGACCACCTACGTGGCCTATGTGTCGGAGCAGAACCTGCTGGCCGACGATACCGGCAAGCCGGTGTCGCATCCGCAGGTGCCGCAGTTCTTCAAGGAACTGAAGCGCGGCCACTATGTCTCGCGCGAGCGTGCGCTGCACTAGTCAGCGCAGCGCCTCGGCGATCTGATCGACGGTGGCTGTCCAGCCGACGATCGCGCCCTGGGCGCGGATCATGTCGAGCGCGGCCTTCTTGAACTCCGGGAAGTAGCTTTCGGTCGCGTCCTCGGCCAGCAGGCATTCGAAGCCGCGGTCGTTGGCCTCGCGCATGGTCGTCTGCACGCAGACCTCGGTCGTGACACCCGCGAACACGAGATGGGTGACCCGGCGCTCGGCCAGCATGTCGCCGAGCGGCGTCGCGTAGAACGCCCCCTTGCCCGGCTTGTCGAGGACGATCTCGCCCGGCTTCGGGCTGAGTTCCGGCACGATGTCGGCGCCCGGTTCGCCGGCGATCAGGATGCGGCCCATCGCGCCGGGATCGCCGATCCGCATCGACGGCTTGCCGCGCAGCCGCTTGGCGGGCGGGCAGTCCGACAGATCGGGCTTGTGGCATTCGCGCGTATGGATGATCGGCAGGCCGGCGCTGCGAAACGCCTCGATCAGTCTCCCGACGGTGGGGACGATCGCCGACAGCAGGCTCACATCGTTGCCCAGGGTGGCACCGAAGCCGCCGGGCTCGATGAAGTCGCGCTGCATGTCGATCACGATCAGCGCCGTGTGCGCGGGATCGAAGCTGAAGTCGAAAGGTTGCGCGGCAATGGTCTTCATTTTTCCGTCGTTCCGAGCGGAGCCCGAAGGGCGAAGTGGAGGGACCTTTCTTGTGGAGGGATCAAAAGAGATCCCTCGGCTTCGCTCGGGATGACGGCGCTAGAGTTTTTCCGACTTAGATTGAACCGTCGGCAATCTGGATCAGTCTCTTCCCCATTCAAATGGGGAAGTGCCCCGTCATACGGGGCGATGGGGTCATGGGCGTTGCAAAGGCCCTGACCCCTCCGTCGGCGTAAGACGCCGCCACCTCCCCATTTGAATGGGGAGGAAGGTGTTGCTACTTCGCCCGGAAGGTCTCTAAACATCAGTGGCCCGCCATGGCGCGGCCGATCGCGCCGACATCGGCGGTGGCCGAATCGGTCTGCAAAGCCAGCTTGCCGTCGAACATGACGACGATGCGGTCGGAGAGCTGCAGGATCTCGTCGAGATCCTCGCTGACCAGCAGTACGGCGGCGCCGCGGTTGCGCGCCTGCACGATGCGGGCGCGGATCTCGGCGACCGCGGCGAAGTCGAGGCCGAAGCAGGGATTGGCCACGATCAGGAGATCGCCTTCGCTCGAGAGTTCGCGCGCCAGCACGGCGCGCTGAACGTTGCCGCCGGACAGGCCGCGGATGGCGGCGTCCGGTCCCGGCGTCTTTACCTTGTAGGCCTCGATCAGCTTCCGCGCCGTCTCGCGCATCGGGCGGCGCCGGAGGCGGATGCCGTCCGGCGAGGAGGGCGGCTGGTCGAACGAGCGCAGCGCCATGTTCTCCGCCACCGACATGTCGGCCACGCAGGCGTTGCGCAGCGGCTCCTCCGGCAGGCAGGCGATCCTGTGGCGGACCATCTCGGGCCGCGTCGCGGTGTAGACCTCGCCGTGCACCAGCATCCTGCCGGCCTCGTGGTCGCGCTGGCCGGCCAGGGTCTCGACGAGCTCGCGCTGGCCGTTGCCGGACACGCCGGCAACACCGACGATCTCGCCGGCGCGGATCTCCAGCGCCAGCTCCTCGACCGCGAGCTGCCCGACATTGTCGGCGACCGACAGCCCTTCCAGCTTCAGCACCGGCTTGCCCGGCGGGCGCGCCTCGCGCTCGACCACGGTGCGTGTCTCGCGCCGGCCGACCATCATCTCGGCCATCATGTCGTTGTCGAGTTCGCTCGTAGGTTTCGTGCCGATCAGCTGGCCGCGGCGCAGCACCGTGACGGCGTCGCAATAGGCGTTCACCTCACGGAACTTGTGGGTGATGGTGACGATGGTGATCTGCCCGTTCGTCGTCAGCTTCTTCAAGGTGGTCAGCACCTCGTCGGCCTCGTCGGGCGTCAGCACGGAGGTCGGCTCGTCGAGGATCAGCAGGTTGCGCTTGAGATAGAGCTGGCGAAGGATCTCGCCCTTCTGCT
>JBILYJ010000226.1:0-7757 GCA_044377795.1 Reyranella sp.
ATCTAGCAGGCCGTCCAGAAAGCCGGACATGGGCGAATAAACGAAATAACCGAAATAAACCCAATAAACGAATCAATCGAATTGAATGTCGCAGCCCCTGAGGCAGGTATCCTGGTACCGCTGGCGGGTTGATGTTGCTTGCTGGTCCCTGCAAAAACCTATTCCAACAGCCTGCAAGGGAGGATCACGATGCTACGACGTATGTTTGGCGCGTTCTCGCTCGCCACCCTGGCCGCGCCATCGGCCCAGGCGCAGGGCGACAAGGTCGCGAAGCTGGTGGTCGGCTTTCCGGCCGGCCAGGCGACCGACATCGTCGCCCGGCTGCTCGCCGAGGCGCTGAAGCCCGAGCTGGGCGAGACCGTCATCGTCGACAACAAGCCGGGCCAGGGCGGCAGCATCGCCCTCGGCCTGGTCGCCCGCGCGGCGCCGGACGGCAGCACCTTCGTCCTGTCGCCGCTCGCTGCCCTGGCGATCAATCCGCATCTCTACAAGAACGTGACCTACCAGAGCCTGACCAGCTTCGAGCCGGTGGCGCGGGTCTGCGACCTGCTGCTCGTTCTGGTGGTGCATCCGTCGCTGCCGGTGAAGACGCTGCCCGAGCTGATCGCCTACGCCAAGGCCAACCCGGACAAGCTCAGCCATCCCTCGTCGGGCAACGGCACCTTGAGCCATGTCGCCATGGAGGAGCTGAAGGCCAAGGCCGGCATGCGCATCCTTCACGTGCCCTATCAGGGCAGCCCGCCGGCGATGAACGACCTCGTCGCCGGCACGGTGCAGGTCGCCATGGATACCGTCACCGTTACCAAGCCGCATATCGATGCCGGCCGCCTGCGCCTGATCGCCGTCAGCACGCTCGAGCGCCTCTCCTTCTTCCCGGACACGCCGACCATCGCCGAGCAGGGCTTCCCCGGACTCGAGGCCAGTGCGTGGCTGGCGGTCCTCCTGCCGGCGCAGACGCCCGCCGACAAGGTCAAGCGGCTGTCGGACGCCGTCGTAAAGGTGGTCGGCCTGCCGGATATCCAGAAGAAGTTCCTGGCGGTGGGCGCCATCCCGCACGCGATGGACGCGGCCCAGTTCACCGCGTTCCTGAAGAGCGAGGATCAGCGCTGGAGCAAGGTGATCGCCCAGTCCGGCATCAAGGCAGACTGACCATGTGCCGCCGCCGCTGGGCCATGTAGAGAATGCCCAGCAGCATCAGGTTGAGAAGGTTGAAGGCCAGCGCCGACTGGAACGCCGACGTATAGGAAAGCGTCGCGTCGAAGATGAAGCCACCCAGCCAGCCGCCGGCGGCCATGCCGGCCATGGCGAACAGCATCACCACGCCCAGCCGCCAGCCGGCGATCGTCGGACCGTAGAGGAAGCGCAGGTTGAGCGCATAGCCCTGCACGATGGCAATGAAGGGAATGCCGTGCAGCAGCGACAGCGCGTAGATGCCGTTGATGTCGCGCACATAGAGGAAGCCGACCAGCGAGCCGATCTGGATCACCGAACAGAGCAGGCTGACGGGCAGCGGTCCGATGCGCTGGGCGAGGCGCGCCATGACGAAGGTGGCGACGATGGCCGACACCAGCACCAGCGACACCGCCTCGGTTCCGCGCGCCGCGGGATAGCCGAGATCGCCGCAGAAGGCGACCATGTGCACGAAGGGAATCGCCATGGCGGCGCAACAACAGAAGCCGGCGGCCGACAGCAGCAGCATGATCATCGAAGAGGGCAGCGGCAGGTGCACTTTCTCCTCGCGCCGCCGTCCGCCCGGACCGCGCAGGGTCGGCGCCGCCCGAACGTAGAGCGCGCCTAGCAGCAACAGCCCGCCGGCCGACAGGCCGTAGACGAGGAGCGTGTCGCGCCAGCCGATCTCCGGCAGCAGCACACGATAGACCTGCGGCCAGACCGAGCCGGCGACTGCCGGCCCGATGGAGATCAGCGCGACCGCCATGTTGCGGCGCTTCTCGAACCAGCCCTGCACGTTGTTCATCGCCGGCGTGAAGGTGCCGGCATTGCCGAAGAAGCCCAGCAGCATCGCATAGCCGGCGTAGAGCGCGATCTCGCCGCCGCGCGAGGCGACCCATCCGCCCAGCCCGATCGAGATGCCGGCAATCAGCAGCGGCACCCGGGGACTGGTGCGATCGGCGAGCCAGCCCATGAAGACGCCGCCCACGCCCATGCCGAAGAAGCCCACCATGTAGGCGAAGGACGGCACGGCGCGCTGGTCGCCGAAGTCGGCCGCCATCTCCTTGAGGCCGACCATGGGCAGGTAGATGCCGCCGCCGCCCAGCGCCACGCAGGCCATCGAGACCAGCGCCAACCGCCACGCATAGGCGCTGTCGATGCCTCTCGCCGGCGGGACGACGCTCACTCGCGCGCCAGCGCCGCCGCGGCCGCCTTCTCGGCGTCGAGCACCTGGTCGTCGTCCATCAGCACGGTGACCTTGCGCAGCTTGCCGGTGAAGGCGAACGGCGCCTCGTAGTGCGAGACCGGGCTCGACCGGTCACGGCCGATGTCGAGGCCCGACCAGGAAATGAAGCTCACGAAGCCGTTCTGGGTGTCGAAGCTGCCCGCCGGCTCGCCGTCGATCAGGATCGTCGCTAGGTTGCGCCCCTGGTTGCGGCGCATGCGCACCGCCAGCTTGCGGTTGCCCGCCGGCACAGGACGGTCGGAGACGATCAGGTGATGTTCGCCGCCGATGTTCATGTCGTAGGCGAGCTTGCCGTCCTTCATGTAGAGCGAGTAGCCGGTCGTCGCGTCGCCGTGGGCGATCAGCACGCCCTCGGTCATCGGCCCGTCGACCTGCACGTCGGCCTCGATCGTGTAGGTCCGGTTGCGCACGTCGGGCGCCACGTCGGTCGGGACATGGCCCATGCCGGCATGGAACACGAAGCGGTTGCGGGGCCCGTGGAAGCGCTTGGCATTGTCGGCGAAGCGCGGCGCGAAGCGGTCGTCGAGCGGCAGCACCTTGCTCGCCTCGGCCTGCCGCCACCATTCCTCGATCATCGCCTTCAGCCGCTCGGGCTCCTTCTCGGCGAGATCGTTGGTCTCGTTGAAATCCTGGTCGAGGTGGTAAAGTTCCCACTTGTCGTTGGCGAAGTCGGCACCCGGCGGGTGGAAGGAGACCGCCTTCCAGCCGTCCTGCACCAGGCCGCGATGGCCGAACATCTCGAAGTATTGCGGCTTGGCCTTGGACTTGGCCTTCGCGTTCTTCAGGCTCTTCGCGAAGCTGGTGCCTTCGAGCGGCATCTGCTTGACGCCGTTGATCACCTTGGGTGGCTTGATGCCGACGACGTCGAGCAGGGTCGGCACCAGGTCGCTGGCGTGGCAGAACTGGTGGCGCAGCTCGCCACGCGCGGCGATGCCCTTGTCCCAGGCCATCACCAGCGGGTCGCGGATGCCACCGCCATGGGTGTTCTGCTTGTAGCGGCGCAGCGGCGTGTTGGCCGCCATCGCCCAGCCCCACGGGAAGTTCGAGTGCGTGTCGGGTCCGCCGATATCCTCGATGCGTGCGATCTTCTCCTCGAGCGATTCGCGACGCAGGTTGTAGGGACCCATGGCGTTGATCATGCCGAAGGGGCCACCCTCCTGGCTGGCGCCGTTGTCGGACATGACGATGACCAGCGTGTCGTCGAGCTGGCCGCTGCTCTCGAGGAAGGCCATCAACCGGCCGATATGCTGGTCGGCATGGTCGAGCATGGCGGCGTAGGCAGCCTGCAGCCGGGTGAACAGGCGGCGCTCGGGCTCCGCCACGTCGGCCCAGGCGCGCACGGAGTCGTTGCGCGGCGGCAGCTGCGTGCCCTTCGGCACGATGCCCATCTCGATCTGTCGGGCGAGGCGGCGCTCGCGCTCGGCATCCCAGCCTTCGGCGAACACCTGGCCGTACTTGGAGACGAGGTTGAACGGCGCCTGATGGGGCGCATGGCAGGCGCCGAAGGCCACCCAGGTGAGCCAGGGAATCTCGGCATTGTCGGCGACGTGATCGGCGAGATAGCGGATCGCCTGGTCGACCAGGTCGGAGGTGAGATGATAGCCGGTGGCGAAAGTGCCCGGCGGATCGACCGGCGTGTTGTCGCGCACCAGCTCGGGGGCAAACTGATCGGTCTCGGCATCCATGAAGCCGTAGTAGCGGTCGAAGCCGCGGCCGAGCGGCCAGCCGTCGAACGGGCCGGTCGCGCCGGACTCGGTGAGCGGCGTCACGTGCCACTTGCCCAGCATGTAGTTGCGATAGCCATGCGGGCGCAGCATTTCGGCGATGGTGCCCGCCTCGCGGCTGATCTTGCCGCGATAGCCCGGATAGCCCGAATCGAAGTTGGCGAGGCAGCCGACGCCGACCGAATGATGGTTGCGGCCGGTCAGAAGGGCCGCCCGCGTGGTCGAGCACATGGCCGTCGTATGGAAGCCGGTGTAACGCAGCCCGCGATTGGCGAGGCCGTCGATGACGGGCGTCTCGATCGGCGAACCGTAACAGCCCAGATCCGAGAAACCGACATCGTCGAACAGGATGACGAGGATATTGGGCGCGCCGGCCTTGTTTATTCCAGGGGGCCGCTTGGGCCCTTCGGGCCAGTGGGGCTGGGAGTCCTGGACCGTCTTGCCGATCTTGCCGCCGTGTCCGGTCATGCGCTTCCTCTTTCCTTGCCGCGTTTGTCCGACACTTGGGCAGCGCGATCAACCTTGTCGCAATTCATGCCACTTGTTAGGGAATGTCATGGCTCACTTCACCTCCGATGGGCTCGACCTCGCCTACGATGAATTCGGTCCCGCCGATGGCCGCAAGGCGATCGTGCTGGTGCACGGCTTTTCTGCGAATCGCTACGAGAACTGGAAGCGCATGGGCTGGTACGATGCCATTGCCGCCAAGGGTCTGCGCGGTTTCGCGCTCGACAATCGCGGCCACGGCGAGAGCGCCAAGCCGCACGATCCCGCCAGATACGACCGCGAGGCGATGGCCCGCGATGTATTTGCATTGATGGACCATGCCGGCGTTGAGCGCGCGCATGTCCTCGGCTTCTCGATGGGCTCGCACATTGCCCTGACGGCGGCCCTGCTCGATCCCGGTCGAGTCGACCATCTCGTGGTCGCGGGCGTCGGCGCCAAGCTATTCGATCCGCCGCGCGCCGAGGGTGCCATGGCGGAGGCCATGGAAGCCGCCAGCCCCGACGAGATCGCCGACCCGATGCTGAAAAGCTTCCGCCACTTCGCCGACGAGCAGAAGGAAGACCGGCTGGCGCTGGCCGCCTGCTCGCGCGGGCCGCGCCTGCCGCTCACCCGCGACTCGCTGATGGCGATCCGCCGCCCGACCTTGGTCGTCGCCGGCGCCCGCGACCAGCTCGCCGGCCCGCCGCAGGGACTGGCCGACGCCATTCCCGGAGCCAAGGCGGTGACCCTGCCGGGTTGCGATCACTTCTCCTGCATCGGCCATCCGATGTTCAAGGCCACGGTGTTCGACTTCTTCGACGGCTGGCTCGAGTAGGACGTGGCGCGGATCAGCTTCAAGCGCATTCGCGAGCGTGCCGCGAAGCGC
This sequence comes from Reyranella sp., assembly GCA_044377795.1. GTDB lineage: Bacteria > Pseudomonadota > Alphaproteobacteria > Reyranellales > Reyranellaceae > Reyranella. Next base: position 5,513 of record JBILYJ010000226.1, read on the forward strand.
AAGGGCGGCGAGAAGGCGCTGGCAGGCCTGCTGCCGAAGCCACGCGACAACAAGGAACTGGCCAAACTCACCGATGATCGCGTGCTGGCGGAGATGGCGCGCCGCGTCTTCTGCGCCGGTTTCGTGTGGAGCGTCATCGACAAGAAGTGGCCGGGCTTCGAAGAGGCCTTCCTCGGCTTCAATCCCAAGCGCCTCCTGTTCCAGCCCAGTGAATTCTGGGAGAAGCTCACCCAGGACACCCGCATCGTGCGCAACCCGACCAGCATCCGGTCGGTGAGCGACAATGCGAAGTTCGTCACCGACATCGCGGCAGAGCATGGCAGCTTCGGCAAGTTCCTCGCCGCCTGGCCGGCCGATGACCAGATCGGCCTGCTCGAGGTCTTCGCCAGGCGCGGCTCGCGCCTCGGCGGCTTCTCCGGCCAGTACCTGCTGCGTTTCCTCGGGCGTGATTCCTTCATCCTGACCGGTGACCTGATGATGTGCCTGCGCGATGCCGGCGTGCCGATCAGCGAGAAAGGTACGTCCAAGAAAGACCAGAAGCTCGCCCAGGCGCAGATCAACGCCTGGGCGGCGGAAAGCGGCCTGCCCCTCACTCACATTTCCCGGATCTGCGCCCTGTCGATCGGCGAGAACCACGATGCCGCGCGCCTCGCGGAAACCATGCGGACGTGACCATGACGAACATCCTGCTGATCAATCCCAACACGACGAAGTCGATCACCGACCTCGTCCTCAGGACGGCAAAGGGCTTTGCCTCCAAAGGCACGCGCCTGCGGGCGCTCACCGGTTCCTTCGGCCCCCGCTACATCGCTTCGCGCGCGGGCTATGCCATCGCGAGCCATGCGGCGCTCGACGCCTACGCCAACGATCGCGGACCGAAGGATGCGGTCGTGCTGGCCTGCTTCGGCGATCCGGGCCTCGCGGCTCTGAAGGAGGTCAGTCCGGTGCCGGTCGTGGGCATGGCTGATGCGTCGATCCTGCAAGCCTGCGCCATGGGCAACCGCTTCTCGATCGTCACCGGCGGCGAGCGCTGGAAGTCGATGCTGGAAGAATTCGTCGCCAACCACGGCCTCTCCTCGCGCCTCGCCTCCGTGCGCACGGTGGCACCGACCGGCGCCGACATCGCGCGCGACCCCAAGGCCGCCATGGAATTGCTGGCACAAGGGTGCTCCGCCTGCGTCAAGGAGGACGGCGCCGACGTCGTGATCCTGGGCGGCGCGGGATTGGCCGGCCTTGCCGCCAAGCTGAAGCCGATGGTCGACGCCCCTCTTCTCGATGGCGTGGCCTGCGCCATCTCGATGGCCGAGGGGCTCGCCCTGCAGAAGCTCGCCAAAGCCACCAATGGTGCACTTGCGAAGCCGGGCGCCGTCGACAGCATCAAACTCTCCAGGGGACTTTCGAAGCTGCTGCAATCGCCCTAGGGTCCGTCCTCATGCGGTTGGTCAGCTTTCGCCATGCGGGCGCGAACAAATTCGGTGCGGCCGTGGACAACGGCATCGTCGATCTGTCTGCGCGCACGAACGGGCGCTGGCCCGGCTTGCGCGATGTCATCGCGGCCAAGGCGCTCGATGAACTCCGCGCGACACTGAAAGGCGCAGCGGCAGATTTCGCGTTCGAGGATGTCGAACTGCTGCCGGTGATCCCCGATCCCGGCAAGATCCTCTGCGTCGGTCTCAACTATGCGAGCCATGTCGGCGAGGTCGGACGCCAGATGCCGACGGTGCCCAGCGTCTTCTCGCGGCTTCACAACACGCTGGTGCGCCACGGCGGCGACATGGTGCGGCCGCGCGCCTCGACCCATTTCGACTATGAGGGCGAGCTGGCCATCGTGATCGGCGAGCGTTGCCGGCACGTTCCGCGCGCCGACGCGCTCTCGGTGATCGCGGGCTACACCTGCTTCATCGACGGCAGCGTGCGCGACTTCCAGAAGCATTCGGTCTTCGCCGGCAAGAACTTCCCGGCCACCGGGCCGCTAGGACCGTGGATGGTCACGTCGGACGTGATCGCCGATCCCCAGCGGCTCGAACTGACCACGCGGTTGAACGGCACCATCGTGCAGCACGACACGACCGATCACATGATCTTCGATGTCCCGACCATCATCGAATATCTCTCGACCGTGACCGAGCTCGAGCCGGGCGACATCATCGCGACCGGCACGCCCGACGGCGTCGGTACCGGCCGCAAGCCGCCGCTCTGGATGAAGGCCGGCGACAGGCTGGAAGTCGAGATCTCAGGCATAGGG
>JBILYJ010000472.1:0-4351 GCA_044377795.1 Reyranella sp.
ACCTACGACGCCATCGTCGATGCCTGCTGCAAGGCTTGGACTGACCTTCTCGCCACACCGCAAAGGATCGCATCCATCACAAGCCGGCGATGGGCTGAACTGTCATGAGTTCTGTCGCTTGGTATCAGATCAGATTGGAGGCTGAGTCGGGTCGAAGATGAAGGCGACGTGCAGCTTGGACAGCAGAAACACCCGAAGTATGACACCGGCTCAAATATGCGACCTTATTTGAGAGTCCAAAACGTCCGCGACAGCTGGATTGATACGACCGACGTTCTTCAGATGCACTTCCCAGAGAATGAGCTGGCAAAGTTTCAACTTCAGCCAGGCGACATATTGCTGAATGAAGGACAAACGAGGGAGTATCTCGGCAGGAGCGCTATTTTTCGCGGCGAGATCGCCGGATGCTGTTTTCAGAAGACGCTCCTGCGGTTTCGATGCAGCACATCGTTGGTTCCAGAGTTCGCTCAAGCTTACTTCCGGTTTCTACTATACTCTGGCTTTTTCGCGTCGCATGCGTCGCAGACTGCTATCGCTCATGTGACAGCTGTCCATTTTAAGAAGATGCCCATCCCCGTGCCTGCCGTCACCGAGCAGGAACAGATTGTTGCCAAACTCCGTCGAATTGAGCAGGCGAGACAAAGGATTGAAGGGCAGGTTGCCAATTCCCGCATGCTACTCAACCAACTGATTGCCGTTTGGACATGAGCTTTACCGAATCCAACACTGTCGAGCAGATGATCCTCGACACGGCGACCAGCCTCGGCAGGGGCGCGGGCCGTTCTGAGCTGCGCGAGCCGCCGGCGGGGTGGGGCGGTTCGTTGGGCGAAGAGTTCAAGCCGTCGCACTGGACCTATGCCGCGGCGACGGCGCTGCCGCGCCAAGCAGGCGAAGTGATGGTGGAGGCGTGGCTGCGGGAGGCGCTGATCGCGCTCAACCCCGAGATCGCCGAGCAGCCGAACCGGGCGGACGAGGTGATCTACGCCCTGCGCGCCATCCTGCTCTCGGTTCAGGGCGACGGGCTGGTGCGGGCCAACGAGAATTTCGTGGCCTGGCTGCGCGGCGAGAAGACCATGCCGTTTGGCCCGAACGGACAACATGTGACAGTGCGGCTGATCGATTTCACCCAGCCGGACAAGAACCGTCTGACCGTGACCAATCAATGGACCTATCAGACCGGCAGCGTCGTCAAGCGCTTCGACGTGGTCTTTCTGGTCAACGGCCTGCCGCTGGTGATCGGCGAGGCCAAGACGCCGACGCGCAGCGCGGTGACGTGGTTCGACGGTGCCTATCAGATCAACGCGATCTACGAGACCGAAATCCCGGCCATGTTCGTGCCCAACGTCTTCTCCTTCGCCACCGAAGGCCGGGCGCTGCGCTATGGCAGTATCCGCATGCCCATCGACATGTGGGGGCCGTGGCGCGACGAGGATCATCAGGACGAGGGCGAGCTGCGCCATGTGCGCGCCACCGTCGAGAGCCTGATGAGGCCCGGCGTCGTGCTCGACATCCTGCAGAACTTCACCCTCTTCGCCACCGACACCAAGCACCGCCGCATCAAGGTGATCTGCCGCTACCAGCAGTTCGAGACGACCAACAAGATCGTCGCCCGCGTGGTGGCGGGCTACCCCAAGAAGGGCCTGATCTGGCATTTCCAGGGCAGCGGCAAGAGCCTGCTGATGGTTTTCGCCGCCCAGAAGCTGCGACTGCATCCGCGGCTCGGCAATCCCACGGTCATCATCGTGGTCGACCGCATCGACCTCGACACCCAGATCACCGCCACCTTCAACGCCGCCGACGTGCCCAACATGGTGGGGGTGAGCGAGCGCAGGGAGTTGCAGACGCTTCTCGGCCAGGACGTGCGCAAGGTGCTGATCACCACCATTCACAAGTTCGGCGAAGCCGGCGGCGTGCTCAACGACCGCAAGAACATCATCGTCATGGTCGACGAGGCGCATCGCACCCAGGAGGGCGACCTCGGCCGCAAGATGCGCGAGGCTTTGCCCAATGCCTTCCTCTTCGGCCTGACCGGGACGCCGATCAACCGGGCCGACCGCAACACCTTCTGGGCCTTCGGTGCCGACGAGGACAGCGCCGGCTACATGAGCCGCTACTCCTTCCAGGACAGCATTCGCGACAAGGCAACGCTGCCGCTGCATTTCGAAGCGCCGACGGTGAAGTTGAAGATCGACCAGGCGGCCATCGACGAGGCCTACAAGCAGATCACCGGCGCTCTCAGCGAGCAGGATCGCGACGATCTTGCCAAACGCGCCGCCAAGATGGCCGTGCTGGTCAAGAACCCGGACCGCGTGCGGGCGGTGGTCCAGCATATCGTCCAGCACTTCCAGACCAAGGTGGAGCCCAACGGCTTCAAGGCGCAGGTGGTGGTCTTCGACCGCGAATGCTGCGTGCTCTACAAGGCGGTGATGGACGAAATCATCGGACCCGAGGCCAGCGCCATCGTCATGAGCGCCGGCCCGAAGGACCCGCCGGCCTGGAGCGTCCATCTCCGCGACAAGGACGCCGAGGAGAAGCTACTCGACCGTTTTCGCGATCCGGCAGACCCGCTGAAATTCGTGATCGTCACCAGCAAGCTGCTGACCGGCTTCGACGCGCCGATCCTGCAGGCGATGTATCTCGATAAGCCGATGAAGGATCACAACCTCCTCCAGGCGATCTGCCGCGTGAACCGCACCTATGGCCAGAGCAAGACGCACGGCCTTATCGTGGATTACATCGGCATCTTCGACGACGTGGCGCAGGCGCTCGATTTCGACGAGAAGGCCGTACAGCAGGTGGTGAGCAACATCGACCAGTTGCGCCAGGCGCTGCCCGTGCAGATGCAGAAGTGCCTGGCATTCTTTCCCGGCGTGGATCGCAGCGTCGGCGGCTATGAAGGGCTGCTGGCCGCCCAGCAATGCCTGCCCGACAATGCGGCCCGCGACAGGTTCGCCGCCGAATACGGCGTGATCGGCACCGTCTGGGAGGCCCTGTCGCCCGATCCCGGGCTGGCGGCTTACGCGACCGACTACAAATGGCTGACGCAGGTGTACGAATCGGTGAAGCCGGTCAGCGGCAACGGCAAGCTGCTCTGGCATCGTCTCGGCGCCAAGACCATTGAACTGATCAACGAGAACGTCCACGTCGAAGCCGTGCGCGACGATATCGAGGCCCTGGTCCTCGATGCCGATGTACTCGATGCCATCCTCACCGATGCGAATCCTGGCAAGAAGGCCCGCGAAGTCGAGATCAAGCTCATTGCTCGGCTTCGCAAGCATGCCGAAAATCCTAAGTTCAAGGAACTAGGCGAGCGCCTTGAGAAGATCAGGGAGAAGCACGAGCAGGGATTGCTCAACAGCCTGGAGTTTCTGAAGGCAATTCTGGAAGTTGCCAAGGATACTCTGGAGGCTGAGCAACAGGTTGATCCGGCGGAAGAGCAGAACCAAGCCATCAGCGCTCTGACGGAACTCTTCAACGAAACGAAGAGCACACACACTCATGTCATCGTAGAGCGCATCGTCGCCGATATCGATGGAATCGTGAAGCAGGCATTGCGCCGGTCGCTCCGCCGATTCCAACTCCACACCGATCAGGATCTTTTCGACAAGGCCTACGGCTATATCCGTCAGTACTATTGAGTACTGAGAGGAAGCCGCGCGCCCTCATTACCTCCCAGACAATCGCCGCCTCGCCTGTGCTGGCCTATCTCCCGCGTGGATCAACCATCCGCAGGAGGAAGCCATGTCCCATCCCACCGCCGCGCCGGACGCCGTCGTCGAGGCCTACGTCGCCACCTGGAACGAGACCGATCCCGCGCGCCGCCGCGCCGGCCTTGCGGCGGCCTGGACCGAGACGGGGATCTACCGCGATCCGGTGATGGCGGGCGACGGGCCGGCCGGGATCGACGCCATGCTGGCGGGCGTGCAGGCGAAGTTCCCGGGCTTCGTGCTCAAGCGCACCTCGAAGGTCGACGCCCATGGCGGCCCCTCTGGCAGTTCGGGGGGGCTCTATCTGCGCTTCACCTGGTCGCTGGGTCCGGCCGACGGGCCGTCGGTCGTCGAGGGTGTCGATTTCTGCACCCTGGCGCCGGACGGGCGGCTCGCGTCGGTGGTCGGGTTCATCGACAAGATGCCGGGGTGAGGCGGCGCGCGGCGGGTGTCGGCAAGGGCGCGTAAACGAAATAACCGAAATAAACGAAACAACTGCAGGGGATGTCGCACCCCTGCGTGCGACTCAGTCGCAGTTTGTCTATTTCCGTCGTTCCGACCACAGCGAAGCGAAGTGGAGCGACCTACCCACCTCATCCTGAGGAGGCCACGAAGTGGCCGTCTCGAAGGATGGGCAACACACG
>JBILYJ010000577.1:0-3371 GCA_044377795.1 Reyranella sp.
CGCGGTGCTCGTTCCCATCCTTCGAGACGCGGTCCTGTGGACCGCTCCTCAGGATGAGGTCTGTGCACGGAGCCGGGCGATACGATCTCGCCCGGCAAGTTCTTCCTAGGCCGCCTGCTTCACCTCGACCGGCGCACTGCGGATCAGGTGGTCGAACGCCGACAGCGCGGCCTTGGCGCCCTCGCCCATGGCGATGACGATCTGCTTGTAGGGCACGGTCGTGGCGTCGCCGGCGGCGAAGATGCCGGGGACCGAGGTCTGGCCGCGGGCGTCGATCTCGATCTCGCCGCGCGGGCTGAGCTCGATCGCGCCCTTCAGCCACTCGGTGTTGGGCACCAGGCCGATCTGCACGAAGATGCCCTCGAGCTCGATCGTCTTCTGCTCACCTGAGGTGCGGTCCTTGTAGGCGAGACCCGTCACCTTGGCGCCGTCGCCGTGTACCTCGGTCGACTGCGCCGAGACGATCACCGTGGCGTTGGGCAGCGAGCGGAGCCTGGCCTGCAGCACCGCGTCGGCGCGCAGCTGGCCGTCGAACTCGATCAGCGTGACGTGGCTCACCAGGCCGGCGAGGTCAATCGCCGCCTCGACGCCGGAATTGCCGCCGCCGATCACCGCCACCCGCTTGCCCTTGAACAGCGGGCCGTCGCAGTGCGGGCAGTAGGCCACGCCCTTGTTGCGATACTCGGCCTCGCCGGGGACGTTCATCTGCCGCCAGCGCGCGCCGGGCGAGAGCACGATCGTCCTGGCCTTCAAGGTCGCGCCGTTCTGCAGCTCGACCGTGGCCAGGCCGCCCGGCTGCGTCGCCGGCACCAGCTTGGTGGCGGTCTGCAGGTCCATCACGTCGACCTCGTAGTCCTTCACGTGCGCGGCCAGCTCGGCCGCCATCTTCGGGCCCTCGGTGTGGGAGACCGAGATGAAGTTCTCGATGCCCATCGTGTCCAGCACCTGGCCGCCGAAGCGCTCCGCCGCGATACCGGTGCGGATGCCCTTGCGCGCCGCGTAGATCGCCGCGGCCGCGCCGGCGGGGCCGCCGCCGACCACCAGCACGTCGTAGGGCTTCCTGGCCGCGATCTCCTCGGCGGCGCGTTCCGCTCCACCGGTGTCGAGCTTGGCCAGGATCTGCTCCAGGCTCATGCGGCCCTGGCCGAACGGCAGGCTGTTCAGGAAGATCGAGGGCACGGCCATCACGCCGCGCTTCTCGACCTCGTCCTGGAACAGGGCGCCGTCGATCGCGGTGTGGCGGATGCGCGGGTTCAGCACGCTCATCAGGTTCAGCGCCTGCACCACGTCGGGGCAGTTCTGGCACGACAGCGAGAAATAGGTCTCGAACGTGTAGTCGCCGTCGAGGCCCTTTACGCGCTCGATCGTGTCCTGCGCCTCCTTGCTCGGGTGGCCGCCGACCTGCAGCAGCGCCAGCACCAGCGAGGTGAATTCATGGCCCATCGGGATGCCGGCGAAGCGGACCGAGATGTCGGTGCCGGGCCGCACGATGGCGAAGGACGGCTTGCGCCTGTCCTCGTCGGCCTCGGCGAAGCTCACCTTGTCCGACAGGCTGGCGATCTCCTGCAGCAGCTCCTTGAGCTCGGCCGACTTCGCGCTGTCGTCGAGCGACGCCACCAGCTCGACCGGCAAGGTCAGGCGCTCGAGATAGCCCTTCAACTGCGTCTTGAGGTTGGCGTCCAACATCGCACTTACTCCGACTGAAAAGAGATCCATCGGCTTCGCTCGGGATGACGGACTAAAAAATTCCGTCGTCCCGACCGGAGCCCGAAGGGCGGAGTGGAGGGACCTCTCTTGGAGGTCTCTCCACCCCTCCGTCGTCCTTAGATCTTGCCGACCAGGTCGAGGCTGGGGGCGAGGGTCTTCTCGCCTTCCTTCCAGGCGGCCGGGCAGACTTCGCCCGGATGCGAGGCGACGTACTGGGCCGCCTTGACCTTGCGCAGCAGCTCCGAGGCGTCGCGGCCGATGCCGCCGGCGGTGATCTCGACGATCTGGATCCTGCCGTCCGGGTCGACCACGAAGGTGCCGCGATCGGCCAGGCCCGCTTCCTCGATCATCACGCCGAAGTTGCGGGTGATGGTGCCGGTCGGGTCGCCGACCATGACGTACTCGATCTTCCTGATGGCTTCCGACGTGTCGTGCCACGCCTTGTGGCTGAAGTGCGTGTCGGTCGAGACGCTGTAGATCTCGACGCCCAGCTTCTTGAACTCGGCGTAGTTCGTCGCCAGATCCTCGAGCTCGGTCGGGCACACGAAGGTGAAGTCGGCCGGGTAGAAGAAGACCACCGACCACTTTCCCTTGCCCTTCAGGTCGGCGTCGGTCACGTCGATGAACTTGCCCTTCTGATAGGCGGTGGCCTTGAACGGCTTGATCTCGGTGTTGATGAGGGACACGCTTGAAACTCCTTGGTTAACTCTTGGCAACCGTTACTTAGGGGCATTCTAAGATCGGTTGAAACGCAAAATACCGAATTGAATAATCGGTAAAAGCGATTACATGCCCGGTATGAAACCCACCCCGACCCTGCGACAGCTCCGCTACCTGGTGGCGGTGGTCGATCGCTGCCACTTCGGGCAGGCGGCGGCGGCCTGCAACGTCAGCCAGTCGACCCTGAGCGCCAGCGTCCAGGAGCTGGAGGAGCTTTTAGGGGCGCCCCTGCTGGAGCGGACCAAGCGCTCGGTCGTCCCGACGGCGCTAGGGCGGAACGTGGCCGAGCGGGCGCGCGGCCTGCTGAAGGGCGCCGAGGATCTTATGGACGCGGGCCAGGCGGCGCGCGACCCGCTGTCGGGCCGGCTGCATCTCGGCGTCATCCCGACCATCAGCCCGTTCCTGCTGCCGCGCGCCATGCCGCGCCTGCGCGAGAGCTTCCCCAGGCTGCAGCTCTACCTGCGCGAGGACCAGACCGCGCGGCTGCTGGAGCGGCTGGAGTCGGGCGAACTCGACGCCGTGCTGCTGGCGCTGCCCTATGCGCTGGGCGACCTCGAGGTGATGGATCTCGGCGAGGACCGGTTCTCGATCGTCTATCCGGCCGGCCACGTCCCGGCGGCCAGCCTCGCCGACGAGAACCTGCTGCTGCTGGAGGACGGCCACTGCCTGCGCGACCACGCGCTGGCCGCCTGCGAGCTGGAGGGCGCGCGGCGCAATGCCGGCTTCAACGGCACCAGCCTGCACACCCTGGCGCAGATGGTGGGCAACGGGCTGGGCGTCACCCTGATGCCGCAGATGGCACTCGACGCCGGCATCCTGCGTGGGCTGGACGTGACGGTGCGGCCGCTGGCCGGCGCCGTCCCCAATCGCCGCATCGGCCTCGTCTGGCGACGCTCCTCGGCACGCGCCGAAACCTTCCGCGAGATCGGAAGAGCGTCGTGTAG
>JBILYJ010000227.1:0-7727 GCA_044377795.1 Reyranella sp.
CGTGAGCCAGCGCCCGCCGCTCGACCTCGGCCTCGAACTGCAGGCCATGATCGGTCGTGTGTCGCTGTTCGCGGCGCTGGACCAGGAGACCATCGTTCAGGTTGGCAAGCGGCTGCGGGCCCTGGTGGCTTTTCCGGGGGAGAAGATCGTCCGGATCGGCGGCCCGTCCGACGCCATGTACTTCGTCGCCGCGGGCGAGGTGACCGTCCATGCCCGCACCGTCACGGTGACGCTGAAGGAGGGCGACTTCTTTGGCGAGATGGGACTCTTGAGTTCCCAGCCGCGCAATGCCGACGTCGTCGCCAACGGCTACTGCCACCTGCTGGTCCTCTACAAAAAGGATTTCAACCAGCTCCTGTCGCGCAAGCCCGAGGTGCGGGCTGCGATCGAGGAAGTGGCGGCCCGCCGAGCCTGACGCGGCCGCCACGGTTCGGTTGCCCGCGAAGGGCAAACCGGCTACCAACCGCGATTAATGCTTTGTTTCTGGGCGTTTTGGAGTGCTGGAATGTCGCTCGACAAGGAGACGGTGGCGCGCATCGCGCGGCTGGCCCGTCTGAAGGTTCCTGAGGAGGAGCTGGCGCCACTGGCCGGCGAGCTTTCGGGCATTTTTGCCTGGATCGAGCAGTTGAACGAGGTCGACACCAACAATGTCGAGCCGATGTCGTCGGTCTCCGACGTGACGCTTCCCATGCGCGCCGACAAGGTCACCGACGGCGGTATCGCGGAGAAGGTCCTGGCCAATGCGCCGGGCGGCGCCATCTATATCGACCCTTCAGACAAGAATGCCGGCGGCTTCTTCACCGTTCCGAAGGTGGTGGAGTAGGTGATGGCGGCTCTTACCGATCTTACCATCGCCCAGCTTTCGGCAACGCTTGCCAGCAAAGAGGCGAGCGCCGTCGAGGTGGCGGACGCGCACCTCGCGAAGCTCGACGAACATCGCGCGCTGAACGCTTTCATCACCGAGACGCCGGACAAGGCGCGCGAGATGGCGAAGGCCTCTGATGCGCGCCGCGCCAAGGGCGAGGCGGGCCTGCTCGAGGGCGTGCCGCTGGCGATCAAGGACCTGTTCTGCACCGAGGGCGTGCAGACGACTGCAGCGTCCAACATCCTCAAGGGCTTCGTGCCGCAATACGAGAGCACGGTGACGGCGAACCTGTGGAAGTCGGGCGCGGTCATGGTCGGCAAGACCAATCTCGACGAGTTCGCCATGGGCTCCTCGAACATGACCAGCCATTTCGGCGGCGTTGAGAATCCGTGGAAGCGCAAGGGCGACAACCGCAAGCTGGTGCCGGGCGGCTCGTCCGGCGGTTCGGCCGCTGCGGTCGCGGCCTACATGGTGCCGGGCAGCACGGGCACCGACACCGGCGGTTCGATCCGCCAGCCGGCGGCCTTCTGCGGCATCGTTGGCCTGAAGCCGACTTACGGCCGCTGCTCGCGATGGGGTGTCGTGGCCTTCGCGAGCTCGCTCGACCAGCCGGGTCCGTTCGCCCGCACCGTCGAGGACACGGCGCTGCTGCTGCAGGCCATGTCGGGCCACGACCCAAAGGACTCGACCTCGGCGCCGCTGCCGGTGCCGGACTTTGCCGCCGCGGCGCGCAATCCCGACATCAGGGGCATGAAGGTCGGAATTCCGAAGGAATACCGGGTCGGCGGGACGTCCGAGGAAATCGTGGCGCTGTGGTCGAAGGGCATGGACATGCTGAAGGCGGCTGGCGCGGAGCCGGTCGAGGTCTCGCTGCCGCATACCAAGTACGCCTTGCCGGCCTATTACATCGTGGCGCCGGCGGAGTGCTCGTCCAACCTGGCACGCTACGACGGCGTCCGCTTCGGCCTGCGCGTGCCGGGCAAGGACCTGACCGAGTTGTACGAGAACACACGCGGCACCGGATTCGGCAAGGAAACCCGTCGCCGCATCCTGATCGGGACCTATGTGCTGTCGGCCGGCTACTACGACGCCTACTACAAAAAGGCGCAGCAGATCCGGGCGCTGATCGCGCGCGACTTCAAGCAGGCCTTCGAGAAGTGCGACGTGCTGCTGACGCCGACCGCGCCCACGGCGGCCTTCGCGGCGGGCGACAAGATGGACGACCCGGTGACCATGTATCTCAACGACATGTTCACGATCCCCGCGTCGATGGCGGGCCTTCCGGGAATCTCGGTGCCGGCCGGCATGGACAAGGACGGGCTGCCGCTCGGCCTGCAGCTGATCGGCCGCGCCTTCGACGAGGAGACGCTGCTGCGCGCCGCGGCCGCGTTGGAGAAGGCTGCCGCTTTCGGTGGGCGGCCGGCGGGATACTAGGGCGTACGGCGACAGCGCCGCACACGCATGGCAAGCTTCCGTCACGAAGCCGTCACGACCTTGCAATAGGCGGACGGAACAGCGAGGGAGGGACTGCGATGATCAGGAAGAACGGGCTGGCACGACGGTCGGTACTGGCGGGCGCCACCGCGGCCGTATTTCTACCCGGCGCGGTGCGGGCTCAGGCCTGGCCCAGCCGGACCATCACGCTGGTCGTTCCCTTTGCACCGGGTGGCGGAACCGATACCTTCGCCCGGCCGTTCGCCGCCAAGCTGTCGCAGGAACTGGCCCAACAGGTCGTGATCGATAATCGCGCCGGTGCCGGAGGCACGGTCGGCGCCGCGATCGTCGCCAAGGCGAAACCAGACGGCTACACGTTTCTCCTGGGGTCGGTTCATCACGCGGTTGCCGTCACAGCCTACAAGCAGCTTCCCTACGACCTGCAGAAGGACCTCGTGCCGGTGACGAGCGTTGCTTCCGTGCCCGATGTGCTGGTGATCTATCCGGGCATCCCGGCGAAGACACTTCAGGAGTTCATCGCCTACTGCAAGGCCAATCCGGGCAAGACGAATTTCGGATCTGCCGGCCTTGGCACCACCCGTCATCTCGCGGGCGAGATCTTCAACGCGAAGACGGGCACCACCATGACGCACGTTCCCTACAAGGGTTCGGGCCCCGCCACGGCGGCGCTTATCAGTGGCGAAGTGACAGCGGTCTTCGAAGGACTGGGCAGTGCGGCACCCTATATCCGCAGCGGCAAGGTGAGAGCGCTGGCGGTGTTCTCGGCCGAACGCTCACCAGCTTTTCCCGACATTCCGACGGCCGCCGAAGCCGGATTGGCGGGCTTCGAATCGCTGTCGTGGTATGGGCTGTGGGCGCCGGCTGGCACCGACGCGGCCATTGTCTCGGCGATGCAGGCAGCCGTCGCAAAGGCATTCGCGGCGGCCGACCTCAACAAGATCTGGCTCGAGCAGGGGGCGGCGCCGGGTGGGGCGCCCACCGCGCGCTTCGCGACCTTCGTCACCGAAGAAATCGGGAAATGGGGGAAGGTCGTGCGGGACGGCAACATCACCATCGAATGAAGCGGCGCCGATAGCGCCTGGAGGCCGGCTCTGGCGCGCGAGCGTCCCTATCGGATCGCAGGGCGAGCAGCCGGCGCAGTTTCAGCCGGACGCTCCTCTCGCGGTCGTGCCAAGTGCGTTACACTTCCAGAAATACGGGAGGAACCAAGATGGCTGAATTCGATCTGGTCGTGCGCGGCGGCAACCTCGCCGACGGCACAGGCTCCGCTATCCGCGAGGCCGATGTGGCGGTGAAGGACGGCAGGATCGCAGCCGTCGGCAAGGTGAGCGGGCAAGGTGCCGAGGAAATCGACGGCAAAGGGCTGCTGGTCACGCCCGGCTTCGTCGACATTCACACTCACTACGATGGGCAGGCCACCTGGGATTCACGGCTGCAGCCGTCGAGCTGGCACGGCGTCACGACTGCCGTGATGGGCAATTGCGGCGTCGGTTTCGCGCCGGTGAAGGTCGAGGACCGTCAGCGCCTTATCGAATTGATGGAAGGCGTCGAGGACATTCCCGGCGCCGCGCTCGATGAAGGCCTCAACTGGTCCTGGGAATCGTTCGGTCAGTATCTCGATGCGCTCGACGCGAAGCCGCGCGACATGGATCTCGGCGCCCAGCTGCCGCACGGTGCGCTGCGCGTCTTCGTGATGGGCGAGCGCGCAGCCCGCCTCGAGGAAGCGACGACCGAGGAAGTGGCGCAGATGCGCGCGCTGTCGGCGCAGGCGATGCGCGACGGGGCCATCGGCTTTTCGACCTCGCGGACACTGAACCACCGCACGGTGAAGGGCGATCCGACGCCGTCGCTGCGCGCCTCGGAGGAGGAGCTTCTGGGTATCGCGCTCGGCATGAAGGATGCGGGCCGCGGCGTCATCGAATTCATCTCCGACTTCAACACGCCGAACGCGGAGAGCGAGTTCGAGATGCTCGACCGGCTGCTCACCGCCTCTGGCCGGCCGTTCTCGGTGTCGCTGGCGCAGGCCCACTCGCGGCCGGACGGCTGGCGCCGACTGCTCGGGCTGGTCGAAGGCCTGGTCGCCAAGGGCCATAGCGCCAAGGCGCAGGTGGCGCCGCGCCCGATCGGCGTTCTGCAGGGACTGCAGGCAAGCCGCATCCCGTTCTCGATGTGCGCCTCCTACAAGGCGATCCAGAACAAGACGGTCGCGGAACGTCTGGCGATCATGCGCGATCCCACATTCCGCACGCAGATCCTGAAGGAGAGCCAGGAGCCGCTGCGCTCGGCCATGGCGGCGCGTCTCACCGACTTCGATCGCATGTTCCCGCTGGGCGATCCGCCGGACTACGAGCCGCCGCAGGAAAGCTCGCTGGGCGCACGCGCGCGCCGCGAGAACCGCGATCCGCGCGAGGTCGTGTACGACTACCTGATCGAAGGCGAGGGCAAGAACTTCATCTTCGCACCCTTCGCCAATTACGCCGCCTACAACCTCGATTGCTGCAGCGAGATGATGCAGAGCCCGCACACGCTGATCGGGCTGGGCGATGGCGGCGCGCATGTCGGCCTGATCTCCGACGGCTCGTTCCCGACCTCGCTGCTCTCGCATTGGGGCCGCGACCGCAAGAGCGGCCGTCTCGACGTGTCGTGGCTGGTCAAGCGCCACACGCAGGACAATGCCAGGGCCGTCGGTCTCGAAGACCGTGGCGTCGTGGCGGTCGGGAAGAAAGCCGACCTCAACGTCATCGACTTCGACAAGCTGCGTGTCGAGGCGCCGATCATGAAGTGGGACCTGCCGGCCGGCGGTAAGCGCCTGCTGCAGCGCGCGAGCGGCTACCGGGCGACCATCGTCTCCGGTCAGGTCACGTATCGCGATGGCGAGGCGACCGGCGCGTTGCCGGGTCGCCTGGTGCGAGGCGCGCGGGCCGGCTGAGCGGCGGCCCACGCGCAATCGGCATCGAGGGCGGTCAGTCGCCCTTGATGTCGTTGTCCTTGATGACCTTGAACCAGCGCTCCTGTTCGCTCTTCTGGTAGGCGGCGAACTCCTCGGGCGAGGTCGTCAGGATTTCCATGTTGAACTGGTCGACGAACTTCTGCGTCACGTCGGGCGCCAGGACCGCCTTCTTGATCTCCGCATGCATGCGGTCGACGAGCGGCCGCGGGGTGCCGGTCGGCGCGTAAACGCCCCACCAGGAGTAGGAGGGGAAGGCCTTGACGCCCTGCTCGATGAGCGTGGACGTGTCCGGGAGCGCCGGTGTGCGCTTTTCGCCGGTCACAGCCAGCGCCCGGACCTTGTTGGCGCGGACATGCGGGCTGAAGGACGTCAGGCTGCCGATGGCGACGTCGGTGACGCCCGCCAGGATGTCCTGGTTGAGCGGCCCGCCGCCCTTGTAGGGGATCAGATTGAGGTCGACGCCGTTCTCTTTCTTGATGAGGGTCATCAGCACCAGCGCCTGGCTGGCGCCGAGCACGCCGACATTGACCTTGCCGGGCCGCGCCTTGGCGTCGGTGATCACCTCGGCGAAGGTCTTGTAGGGCCGGTCCGGGTGCGCGCAGATCGCCTGCGGCGTACGCCCGATCTGCATGACGTTGAACAGCTCGGAATCCTTGTAGGGCAGGCCCGACGCAAAGGCGGGATTGAGGATGTGGCTGTCGAAGGTCAGCATCCAGGTCTGGCCGTCGGGCGGGGCCTTGGCCGCAATCGCGGAGCCGACCGCGCCGGTGCCGCCCGGCTTGTTGTCGACCAGGATGTTCCAGCCCGTGTTCTCGATCATCTTGGCCTGGATGATGCGCGCCACCGGGTCAGTCGAGCCGCCCGGCGGGAAGGGAACGATGATCCTGAGGGCTCCCTTGGGCCAGTCGGCGGCGGCCTGGGCGCGAACGAGGGCAGGCGCCCCCAGCGTGGCGGCGGCGGCGCCGACGAGCATCGTACGGCGATTAAAGGTCGTCATTGAAAGCCTCCCTGCGGATACGTCTTGTTCTGGGCGTGCCGAAAGCGGCCGCTCCTTGACCGATCTTTTACTTCAGGCGCTTCTGAGACGGAAAGGACGATCTTGTGCCGAAAATGTGGCGCAAAACGCCATCGCAGATCGATCTTTTTGCCAAGTGGGTCGCCATTGGCTATCTACCCTTCATGTCACTCATCAAAGGTGAAACCGGCGAGTGGGAGATCGTGCTGGGACTGGAAGTCCATGCCCAGGTGATCTCCGAAGCCAAGCTCTTCTCCGGCGCCCCGACCGCGTTCGGGGCCGATCCCAACACGCAGGTGTCGCTGGTCGACGCCGCCATGCCCGGCATGCTGCCCGTGATCAACGCGCGCTGCGTGGAGCAGGCGGTCCGGACCGGTCTCGGCCTCAATGCGAAGATCAACCTGCGTTCGGTGTTCGACCGGAAGAACTACTTCTATGCCGACCTGCCGCAGGGCTACCAGATCTCCCAGTTCAAGGACCCGATCGTGGGCGAGGGCGTGGTCGAGATCGACCTGCCGGACGGCCGGACACGCACCATCGGCATCGAGCGGCTGCATCTCGAGCAGGACGCGGGCAAGAGCCTGCACGACCAGCATCCCAGTCAGACCTATGTCGACCTGAATCGGTCGGGCGTGGCGCTGATGGAGATCGTCAGCAAGCCCGACATGCGTACTGCCGATGAGGCCGCGGCCTATCTGACCAAGCTGCGCTCGATCGTGCGGTATCTCGGGACCTGCGACGGCAACATGGACGAGGGCTCCATGCGCTGCGACGTGAACGTCTCGGTGCGCAAGCCCGGCGACGGGCTCGGCACGCGCTGCGAGATCAAGAACGTCAACTCGATCCGCTTCGTGAAGCAAGCGATCGAGTACGAGGCGCGCCGCCAGGTCGAGATCATCGAGGGCGGTGGCAAGATCACCCAGGAGACCCGGCTGTTCGATCCCGGCCGAGGCGAGACGCGCTCGCTGCGCTCGAAGGAAGATGCGCACGACTATCGCTACTTCCCCGATCCCGATCTCCTGCCACTGATCTTCACGCAGGACTATGTCGACCAGATCCGTGCGACTCTGCCGGAGCTGCCCGACGCGCGGAAGAACCGCTACATCAAGGATTACGGACTCTCGCCTTATGATGCGGGCGTGCTGACGGCCGAGAAGGCGACGGCCGAGTTCTTCGAAGCCGTCGCCAAGGGCCGCGATGCCAAGCAGGCCGCCAACCTGGTGACCGGCGATTTCTTCGCCATGCTGAACCGCCGCGGCGCGACCTTCGAGACCTCGCCGATCAGCGCCGCCAGCCTTGGCAAGCTGCTCGACCTGCAGGCCGACGGCACGATTTCCGGCCGCATCGCCAAGGACCTGTTCGTCGCCATGGAGGAGACGGGCAAGGACCCGGCCGTGCTGGTCGAGGAGCGCGGGCTGAAGCAGGTGACGGATACCGGCGCC
>JBILYJ010000228.1:0-7716 GCA_044377795.1 Reyranella sp.
AAGGAAAGAGTTGAGAATGACCGGGGAATCCACGCCCAAGGGAGGCTGGCACAGCGGTCGATTTGCGCACACCTTCGCTGCCATCGATCTCGGCACAAACAATTGCCGGCTCCTGGTGGCAAGGGCATCGGTCGAGGGTTTTGAGGTGATCGATGCCTATTCTCGCCCCGTCAGGCTGGGCGAGGGGGTGGCGCTGAGCGGGTCGCTGTGTGGCGAGGCCATCGAACGCACGCTGCATGCGCTTGGCGTCTGCGCGGCCAAGATCGAACGCAGTCGCGTGACCCGCGCCCGTCACATCGCCACCGAGGCCTGCCGCCGCGCCTGCAACGGCGAGGACTTCCTCGGCATGGTGAAGGCGCGCACCGGCCTCAGCTTCGACCTCATCCAGCCGGCCGAGGAAGCCCGGCTCGCGTTGGCGAGTTGCGAGAACCTGCTCGACCCCGAGATCCCCTTCGCCCTGCTGATCGACATCGGCGGCGGCTCGACCGAGGTGAGCTGGATCAGGGTCAGGCCGCGCCCGGGCCGTCCGGGCTGCGCGACCACTGAGCTGATCGGCATGACGTCGGTACCCTGGGGCGTCGTGACGCTCACCGAATCCTGCACGCCCGGCCAGCCGCGCGAGCGGGCGCTCAGCCGGGCCTGCTACGACGACATGGTCGAGCGGATCCGCGCCGACCTGCGCCCCTTCTGTGCCAGCTACCAGATTGCGCCGGCGATCGCGCGCGGCGAGGTCCAGATTGTCGGCGCCTCGGGCACCGTGACGACGATCAGCGCTCACCATCAGGGCCTGAAGCGCTATAACCGGACCCTGGTCGACGGTTCGCGGATCGGCCGAGAGGAAATTTTGCGTATTTGTGACGAGCTTTCCACGCTGTCGGTCGACCAGCTCACCCATCTGCCCTGCATCGGCGACGACCGCGCCGATCTCGCGCTGGCGGGCGGGGCGATCCTCGAGGCGGTCTGCCGTCAATGGGCGGCACCGGTCGTGCGCGTGGCCGACCGCGGCCTGCGCGAGGGCGTGCTGATGGAGCTGATGCGCCAGGCCGACCGCGACGCCGACCAGCTCTGCCGCCGGGGCGGCTGACCATGGCAAAAGGTACCAAAGGCAGCGTCCCCACGGGGCGGCGCGCCACCGTCCGCGTGAAGACGGCGCGCGGACGCACCGTTTCCTCCCAGCGCTGGCTGCAGCGTCAGCTGAACGATCCCTATGTCGAGGAGGCCAAGAAGCGCGGCTATCGCTCGCGGGCTGCTTTCAAGCTGCTGCAGATCGACGACCAGTTCCAATTCCTGAAGCCGGGCGGCCGCGTCATCGACCTCGGCGCGGCACCGGGCGGGTGGACACAGGTTTCGGTCGAACGGGTGAGTTCGGGCAAGACCAAGGGCGTGGTGATCGGCATCGACCTGACGCCGGTCGAGCCCATCGCGGGGGCGACCGTGCTGGCCAAGGATTTCTACGACGAGGACGCGCCCGCGCTGCTCACCGAGCTGCTGGGCGGGCCGGCCGACGTCGTGCTGAGCGACATGGCGGCCGCGGCGACGGGGGAGACCCAGGTCGACCATATGCGGATCATGGGCCTCGCCGAGGCCGCGCACGATTTCGCCCGCGAGATCCTGAAGCCCGGCGGGGCCTTCGTCGCCAAGGTGCTGCGCGGCGGCACCGAGCGGACGCTGCTCGACCGGCTGAAGAGGGATTTCGAGAAGGTGCGCCATTTCAAGCCGGAGGCCAGCCGGGCCGATTCGGCGGAAATGTACGTCGTCGGCACCGGCTTCCGCGGGTAGATTCCGCTGAGGCACTTCGCGCTGCCGAACTTCTCTTTCGATTGCATCGCCGCGTACGCAATCCTGCGCCAGTCCGGGGTCGAGATCGGGAAATGCGATGTCCTGGGCGCCGTTTGGGAATACTTGTGCATAACGGCCCCGCGTCAGCGCGCTTGGCTTGTGAGCGGCGGTGTGTATAAAGGCTCGCCAACCCGGCGGCCCTCTCCGAGGGCCGCCGTTTTTGTTTCTCCTCAATGGAGGTTGGTATGCAGATTCAGGAAGCGCTCACCTTCGATGACGTCCTCCTGAAGCCTGCTGCGTCGTCGGTTCTGCCCGGGCAGACCGACACCCGCACACGCCTCACGCGCACCATCGAACTCAACATTCCGCTGATGTCGGCGGCGATGGACACCGTCACCGAGTCGGGGATGGCGATCGCCATGGCCCAGGCCGGCGGCATCGGCGTCATCCACAAGAACCTCGAGCCGGAGGCGCAGGCCAACGAGGTCCGCCGGGTCAAGAAGTTCGAAAGCGGCATGGTGGTGAACCCCGTCATCATCCATCCCGACCAGACGCTGGCCGACGCGCTGGCGCTGATGGAAACCAACCAGATCTCGGGCATTCCCGTGGTCGAGCGCGGCAGCGGCAAGCTGGCCGGCATCCTGACCAACCGCGACGTCCGCTTCGCCACCGAGAGCGGCACGCCGGTCAGCACCCTGATGACCAAGGAAAGACTGGTCACGGTCCGCGAGGGCGCCACCAAGGAGGAGGCCAAGCGGCTCCTCCACCAGTATCGCATCGAGAAGCTGCTGGTGGTCGACGACGCCTACCGCTGCATCGGCCTGATCACCGTCAAGGACATCGAGAAGGCCAACAAGTTCCCCGGCGCCAGCAAGGACGAGAAGGGCCGGCTGCGCACCGCCGCCGCGACCGGCGTCGGCGAGGACGGGCTGCGCCGCGCCCAGCTGCTGATCGACGCCGATGTCGACGTGATCGTGGTCGACACCGCGCACGGCCATTCGCGCGGCGTGCTCGAGGCCGTGACGCGGGTGAAGAAGCTCAGCAACTACACACAGGTCATGGCCGGCAACGTCGCCACCCGCGAGGGCGCGCAGGCGCTGATCGACGCCGGCGCCGACGCCGTCAAGATCGGCATCGGCCCGGGCTCGATCTGCACCACCCGCATGGTCGCCGGGGTCGGCGTGCCGCAGCTCACTGCCATCATGGAGGCGGCCGAAGCCTGCCGCGCCGCGGGCGTTCCCGCGATCGGCGACGGCGGCATCAAGTATTCCGGCGACCTCGCCAAGGCGATCGCCGCCGGTGCCGACTGCGCCATGATCGGCTCGCTGCTGGCCGGCACCGACGAGGCGCCGGGCGAGGTGATCCTCTACCAGGGCCGCTCCTACAAGTCGTACCGCGGCATGGGCTCGATCGGCGCAATGGCGCGTGGCTCGGCCGACCGCTACTTCCAGCAGGAGGTGCAGAGCACGCTGAAGCTGGTGCCCGAGGGCATCGAGGGCCGCGTGCCCTACAAGGGCGCGGTGGGCAGCATCCTGCACCAGCTGGTCGGCGGCCTGCGGGCGGCCATGGGCTATACCGGCAACGGCACGATCCGCGAGATGCAGACCAATTGCCAGTTTCTGCGCATCACCGGCTCGGGCCTGCGCGAGAGCCACGTGCACGACGTCGAGATCATGCGCGAGGCGCCGAACTACCGCGGCGGCATGTAGCCGTCTTTCAGCGCCACCGCGATCCGCTCCGCCGCGATCCGGTGGCCGAGCGGGCCGGGGTGCGAGGTCCGGAACATCGCGCCATAGCCGTCGCGCGTCACGCCCTGGTCGATCGCCTCGAACAGGTCGAGCGTGCCGAGGCCCGCGGCGCGGGCGCAGTCCAGCACGGTGCGCGAGAGGCGGCGCTGCTCGCGCGCGTAGTCGGCATCCTTCCAGACATAGGGGTCGTATTCCGCCACCACGAGCGTCGGCACGCCGAGGCCGGCCAGTCGTTTCAGCATCGGGCAGGCCATCGCCGCGCCGGCGCCGCGCGGCAGCACGCGGGCATGGTCGATCGACCATTCGTACTGCCAGCCCTTGTGACGCAGGATCGTGTCGACCAGCACCGACCAGCCGAACAGGCGCTGCCACAGGTCGAGGGTGGCTGAGGGGGCGGGCGAGGGCGGGACGGGGACGTTGCGCAAGGCGAGCGTCTCGCCCGCTGGCTCGAAATAGGGCTTCTCCGCCCCCCACACGCGCTTCATCTCAGCTCGCCGCAGGTTGTCTGCAATGAAGACCAGCACCAGCGCAGCCGGCTTCACCACGCGCACCTGCTGCTCGGCCCGCAGGACGCTCTGGTCGAGCCCGTAGCCGCTCACGCCGGCATTGACGGTGCGGCGGCCGATCAACGGCTGCAGCAGGGCGGCCCAGGTCTCGCCGTCGCTCACCTCGTCGCCATGGGCGTAGGAATCGCCCACCACCAGCACCGGCGGCTCGGCCAGCACCGTGCCGGCCGGGGCCGGGGTGAGGCGGTGGCCGTGAAGGTCGTAGGTGACGCCCTCGGCGGCGTAGCCCGGGCGCAGGACGAAGCCCAGGTCGCTGTCGCGCTTCAGCCGGCCGGCGCCGGCCTTCAAGGTGGCCTGGCGCTCGGCGAGGATGATGTTGGACCAGTCGAGCAGCGCCGCCGGCCCGCGCCACAGGCGGCAGCCCACTTCGAGCAGGAACAGCGTCACCAGCACCGAGCCGAGGACCAGCGCGGCCCGGCCGAACATCTCAGTTGGCCTTGTCGCCGAGCGCGCCCGCGACCAGCCGCGCGATCAGCGCATTGCCGCCGGCGTTCATGTGCCACAGCACATAGAGATCGCGCGGCCGCGGCGTCGCGGCCAGGGCCTCGTAGGTGTCGAGCGTGGCCAGGCCGTTGCGGCGGGCGCAGTCCAGCAGCCCCGCCGTCAGGCGGCGCTGCTCGGCCGCGAACTTCGGATCGTCCCACACGACGGGATCGTAGGCGGCGACCAGCAGCACCGGCGCGCCGCTGCTTTTCTGCAAACCGGCCAGCCGCGCGGTGAGCCGGCAGGAGACGAGCTCGCCGGTGCCGGCCGGGTGGACCCGGATATGGTCGCCGAACCAATCGTGCAGCAGGTCGAGCCGCCGCATCAGGAAGTCGAAGGCGTAGGAGTAGCCGATCGTGCGCTGCCAGAAGGTCAGCGTCGTCTCGGCCGGGGCGCGCGGCGGCACCGGCACGTTGCGCAGCGCCAGCCCGTCGCCCTCGGGATCGAAGTAGGGCTTGTCGGCGCTCCACATGCGCCGCATCTCGGTGCGGCGGATGTCGTCGGCGATGAAGGCCACCACGATGGCGCCCGGCCGGTAGAGCGGCGCCAGCGCCTCGGCGCGCAGCACGATCTGGTCGAAGCCGTAGCCGCTCACGCCGCCGTTCAGCACCCGCCGGCCGGTGATCCGCTGCAGGTCGGCCGGCCAGCTCTCGCCGTCGCTGACCTCCTCGCCGAAGGTGAAGGAATCGCCCACTGCGAGGATCGGCGGCTTGTCGCCCGCAGGGGTGGCCCCCGTGGTGCGCAGCCCGTCGCCGTCGATGGTGACGCCCGGGACCGCGTAGCCGGGGCGCGGCCGGTAGCCCAGCCGCGCGTCGTGCACCGAGCGGCCATTGTCCGTCTCGGCCAGCACCTTGCGCGCGTCGAGCACGTAGTTCGGCCAGGCGAACAGCCAGGTCCAGGTCGAGGCGCGGACGCCGAGCTCGATCAGGCCGAGGCCGATCACGACCGAGACGAGGACCAGGACGGTGCGGCGGAGAAGCTCGGAGCGCGGGCGTTGCGCGTCGGGCGTATTCATCGTAGCGGCATGCTTTGACAAGGAGACAGACGTGACACCGGGCGCGCGGGTGGCGGCCACCATAGAACTCCTCGACGAAATCGTCAGCCACAGCGAACGGCCGGCCGATCTCGTCGCCAACGCCTATTTCCGGGCGCGCCGCTTCATCGGCGGCGGCGACCGGCGGGCGGTGTCCGACCGCGTCTGGAGCATCCTGCGCCGCTACGGCCAGCTCGCCTGGTGGCTGGAGCGCACGCGCCATCCCGACCGCGGCGCCCGCGCCATCGTCGCCGCCGACCTGATGCTGGTCGAGGGGCTCGACATGGCCGGGCTCGAAGCCATGTTCGACGGCGGCACCTACCGCCCGTCGCGGCTCGACGAGGCCGAGTATCGCGCGCTGCGCCAGATGGAGGGCCATTCGTTGCCCCATCCCGAGCAGCCCGACTGGGTGCGCCTCAACATCCAGGAATGGGTCGCGCCGCACTTCAAGGAGGCCTATGGCGAGGGCTGGGGCCGCGAGATCGCCGCCCTCGACACGCCGCCCCCGGTCGACCTGCGGGTCAACCGGCTGAAGGTGACCGTGGAGGAGGCGCGCGAGGCGCTGGCCCGCGACGGCATCGAGACCGAGCCGATGCGCTACGCCACCGATGGCTTGCGCCTGCGCCGGCGGCTCTCGGTGGTGAAGGGCGATGCCTTCCAGAACGGGCTGGTCGAGATCCAGGACGAGGGCTCGCAGCTCGTGGCCGCCCTGGTCGATGCCCAGCCCGGCATGCAGATCGCCGACTATTGCGCCGGCGCCGGCGGCAAGACCCTGGCGATGGCCGCCCGCATGAACAACAAGGGCCGCGTCGTCGCGATGGACGTGTATGAGTCTCGCCTCGACCGCTCGGCCCAGCGGCTGCGCCGCGCCGGCGCCCACAATGTCGAGCGCCGCGCCATCGATGCCGACAACCGCAAATGGATGAAGCGCCAGGCCGGCGCCTTCGACCGCGTGCTGGTCGACGCGCCCTGCACCGGCACGGGCACCTGGCGGCGCAATCCCGACGGCCGCTGGACCCTGCAGCCGAAGGATCTCGAGGAGCTGCTGCCCAAGCAGGCGATGATCCTCGACGCCGCCGCCAAGCTGGTGAAGCCGGGCGGGGGCCTGATCTATGCCACCTGTTCGGTCCTGCCGGCCGAGAACGAGCACCAGATCGCATCCTTCCTGGAGCGCCACCCCGAATTCGAGGTGGTGCCGGTGGCCGCGATCTGGCGCGAGGTGCTGGCCAGCGAGCCGCCGCCCGAGGTCGAGAACGGCCCGTACCTGCGGCTGTCGCCCCTGAAGCACGGCACCGACGGCTTCTTTGGGGCTGCCCTGGTGCGCAAGGCGAAGGAGAAGGCTGCGCCCGAGGCCACCCCCGCAGAGGACGCCCCCGAGGCGGCTCCCGAAGCGCCGGAGGAACCGGGCGAGGCCGCGGCATGATCCGCATCCGCCGGGCCAGCCGCCACGACGCCGCGGCGATCGGGCGGGTCCATGTCGAGACCTGGCAGGCGACCTATGCCGGCCTGCTGCCCGACGCCATGCTGGTCGCCATGTCGGACGTGCGCCAGTCGGCCTGGTGGTCGCAGCTCCTGCAGGACCCGGCCGAGGCGCGCGGCGTCTTCGTAGCCGACGACAAGGACATGGGCGTGGTGGGCTTCGGCAGCTGCGGCCCGGTGCGCGATCCGCCGGAAGGGCTGGACGGGCGCGAGATCCGGGTGGGCGAGGTCTACACGCTCTACGTCGAGCCCGATTTCCAGAACCTCGGCCTCGGCCGCAAGCTGCTGGGCACGCTGTTCCGCCAGCTCAAGGCCGACCGCTGCGACACAGCGGTCCTGTGGATGCTGGCCCAGAACCCGACCCGGTTCTTCTACGAGGGGCTGGGCGGCGAGCGGGTGGGCGAGCGGGTCGACACGATGGGCGGCACCGACGTCGACGAGATCGCCTACGCCTGGCGCGACCTCGGCGCCCCGCTGATCCGGCGCCGGCTGGCGGCGGAGGGCTAAGCCTCTTCCACCCACAAAACCTCATCCTGAGGAGGCTGCGCAGCAGCCGTCTCGAAGGATGGGCTACGCACACCGCGCCCGTTGCCCATCCTTCGAGACGCACGCCTTCGGCGCGCTCCTC
>JBILYJ010000229.1:0-7712 GCA_044377795.1 Reyranella sp.
GCCCGCGCTGCGGCGGCGCGGTGCGTCGACCGGCACCAGCGAGAGGCCTCGCGGACCGGACCACAGGATGCGCGCGCCGACCGGGTGGAGCTGCACGCCGTCGTAGAAGGGATTGTCGACGACGATGTATTCGGCGGACTTGTCGCTCTTTTCACTCTTGGCCATGACGATGCCTCCGTTCAGCTCACGGTGAAGCCTGACGCGTAGGCCCTGCTGGCCTGACGGTCGTGGGTGAGGAAGGCGGTGAACATGCCCGCCGTCAGCGGACCGGTCGCCACCGTGTAGTTGGTCCGCAGGTAGCGCTCGGCATCGAGCGGCAGTTTCACGCGCAGCACCTCGGTCCCCGCGGGGAGCGCCGCCTTGCCGAGCGCTCCGGAGTTCGCGAGCACGGCGGGCGAGGAGAAGCCCGCATTGTCGTCGGTCTCCAGGGTGAAGGTGACCGACGCGGCGCCGGCGGCCGTCACGCTCTGCGTGACGAGGATCACCAGCTCCAGCGGCTCGCCGTTGCCCATGTCGCGGGCCGCGCCGAGATCGACGATGTCGGTCGACGGCGCGGTCGTGGTGACCGCCTGGTCGGTGCCGAAGGTGTTGAGCTTGTCGTACATCATGATGTCTGTGTCCTTTCCTTCCCTGCCGCCTACGACACGGTCGCTTCGGCCAGCGTGATCTGGTCGCACTTGCGGATCGGGATGCCGCCGAAGCTGTCGAAGAGGCGGCCGTCGCTCTCGTCGAGGGTGCGCCGGATGTTGGTGTTGTTGGTGGTGTTGGAGACCGCGGCGCCGAGGTTGCGCTGGATGTCCAGCCACTGCTTCACGGTGCGGTTCATGTACCAGGCGGGCCGGCACATCCTGATGTTGGGGATCTTGTTCATCGCCCGCATCATCAGCTTGACCAGATCGGCCGGGGTCGCGCCGGCGAGGTCGGAGACATCGATGTTGCCGATGCGCACGACGTAGCGCCAGTCGCGCACGGTGAGGCCCGCGTCCCACTTGTAGTGCGTGCGATAGCCCTGGTAGCGGTTGCCCGCCGCGTCGAGCAGCGTCTGCTCGCCCAGGTCCTTCATCGACAGGCCGGCCTTGCTGCCCTTCGGGAAGATACCGTGCACGGTGAGGTCGCCCCAGCCGACCAGCCAGATCGACGTGTTGTCGGAACCGACGCCGCCTCCCGAGATGAAGTTGTTGGCGGTCTGCGACGTTGCCGTCGAGGTTGTGTTGTAGCGCGGCGAAAATCCCATGAAGCGCTCGGGATTGGTCGCGGTGTTGCCGTAGAACAGCACGCCCGCGAGCTGCTGCGTCAGCCCCTCGAGGAAGGCGCGGTCCTCGCTCAGCCGGTAGGCCGCCGTGTTGCCGTTGAGGTCTGCCAGCGCCTTGTCGATCTCCGAATAGGTTTCGAGCATGCCGCACGAGTCGGTGATCTGCGTACTCGTGCTCTTGGTCGGCACGATGCCCTCGTTGAAGCGGCGCCAGGTGCCGGTCGGCAGCGAGGTCTGCACGCTGGTGCGATGACCAGTGGGCAGGTTGCCTTCGTTCCACACCATGTCGTCGGTGATCTCGTTCATCTGCGACAGCAGGCCGATCACCTGCGCGATGCTGCCATTGGGGTCGATGACCTTGGACCAGTCGGCCAGGGTCGGATTGGTCACGGAAAGCGTTGCCATGGAGCGTGGTTCCTAGTTGTGCTGGGAGTTGGGATAGAGGGACTTCGGGTCCAGCGCGCCGTTGCCGCGGCCGGCATTGCCGCCCACGAACGAGTCGTCCTTGATGGAGCGGGCGACCTTCACCATTCCCCGGATCAGGCCCGGATGGTTGGTGAAGCCCAGCCCTTCGAGATAATCGATCGTCTGTCGGTCGAAGACCCGCGAGAGCGCCGCCCTCGCCTCGCCCAGCGCCTCGGGCGAGAATTCCTTCTCGGAGATGGCGCGCCACTCCGTCGTCTGCTTCATCCACGTGGCGGAGGAGTGGTCGCTGACCGCCCGTGCGATCTCCTTGTCGCGCTCGATGGTGAAGTCGATCAGCCGCTGCGCCGTCTCGGGCGCGATCTGCTCGGCATCGAAGAGCTTTACGGCATCGGCGAACACGGGATCGTCGCTGCGGTAGCCCTCGGGCAGAGAGAGGCCCAAATAGCCGACAGGAGTCTGGGCGCCCGCTTCCGTCCCGGCATTGGCCTCAGCGGCGCTCTGGGCGGCCGCGACCTCGGCCTCCAGGCTCGGGGCGGCTTCGGGCGCCGCCGCCTGAGCCGCCGTCGTCTCGATCGTATCAGCCATCGTTCTGCTCCTCCGCGGCCCAGGCCGCCAGTTCGGTTTCGATCTCGTTGAAGCGGGCTTCGGCGCTCATCAGCTCGGTCATCTCCGGCGCGTGCCGTTCGAGCTCGCCCAGCAGCTCGATGCCGATGCTGCGGCGGCCGGCGCGGTAGTCCTGGTGGCGCTGCGCCTCGAGACCGCCGGGCACGTAGCCGTCGCTCCTAATGTCGCAGAGACCAAGCAGCCCGTGGATAAAGCGGCGGCCGGATTCGGTTGCCATCACCGCGCAGAGGTCGTCGGCGACGCGCTCCTGTGCCTGCTTCTCCAGCTGCTCGGCCTCGCGGACCTGCCTTGCATCGTTCGGGTCGTGCATCGCTCAGACTCCCAGTACGGATTGAAGGGCATTGCGGCCGCCGCCGACCTCGGTCTCGCTCAAAGTCCTGGCACCCTCGGCGACCGCGGCAGCAACCTGCAGTGCCTGCGCCGCCTCGGCCTTCAGCGCCCGAGCAGCACGAAGCTGGGCCACCACGTCATCGGCTACCGTGATGGCGGCCGGGGCGCCGAGCTTGTCGGCATAGACGTCGATGCTCTCGTCGGCGTTCAGCTTGTCGAGCACCTCGGGCCGGGTCGCGGCGATGCTGCCGGCGAAGGCCCACAGCCGCTCGACGGAGCCGAGATCGGCCGCCTTCTGCGCCTGCGCCAGGATGGAGATCAGCTCGACGTCGAGCGGGTAGCCGTGCAGTTCCGGGGGCGGCTCGGTGAAGAGGCCGTTCTCGGCCATGATGCCGAAGGTGCGCTGGACCAGCGGCTGCAGCAGGTCGTCGTGCAGGTTCTCCAGCACGGGCCCGAGCATCTGCATCTTCTCCTCGCGGCGGGCGCTGATCTCGAGCTGGCTGCGCGGCTGCACGCCGTCCATGTCGGAGATCATCAGGAAGAGGTCGGCGAAGAAGGCCGACTTGATGAAGCCCTGGGTGCGCGCGACGAGGCGCTCGACCGCGTCGATCGCGCCGGGAGCCGTCTGGTAGAGCGGCCACATCCCCGCTCCCCGCTCCTGGGTGGTGAAGTAGTTGATGGCGCCGGGCAGCACCGATGAGGCCGAGCCGCGCAGGCTGACATGCGCGCCCATCGGCGGGTTCACATGCTTGTCGACCGCGTTGTGCTCGCGCTTCTTCAGGATCTGCAGCGACTTCACGTCGGGCAGCGCGTCGTGGCCGGGCCCCCTGGAATAGGCGTCGTTGCCGATCGGTGCCCAGCGCGGCGTCAGCGCCGGGAACTCAGAATAGCCGCCGCGATGGATGAACTCACCCTCGGCCTGGCCGCCGCCGTCGCGCCAGTAGACCGAGCGGAACCTCTTGCCCGCTTGGTCGAGTCGGCCCTTCTCGAAACCGGTATTGGGCTCGATCATGTGCAGGATCGCGATCTCGGTGTCGGCATCGGCACCGCGCGCACGCTCGGCGATCTCGGCAATGCCGTGCTCCGGCCAGCGCTCCTGGATCTGGCGATACGAATACATGAAGCGGCGCGCCAGCGTGTCGACCCGGCCGCGCCAGTCCAGACCCAGCCAGTACTCACCGGTCGACAGCGTGTAGAGACGGATCACGTCCTCACGGTCGAACTCGACGATCGCGCAGCCGGTGCCGAACTGACCCAGCTCCTCGTAGATCGAGGGCAATGCCGAGTAGAGGTTGCCGGCATTGAACACCATGCGCATGCGCTCGGCGCATTCGTCGAGCCAGACCTTCACCGGTGCGAGCGACGCCACGCGGCGGTCGGGAATCGAGAGGCGGAACCACGGCCGCGCCGGCGAGGTGACCCCCGACATCAGACCGGCCACCAGGGTGCGCAGGGCAAACAATGCCGTAGGATCGAGGATGGCGCCGTTGGCCTGCGCGCCGCGGCCACCCTGGTTGGGCGACGTGAAGAACTGGCCGCGCCGCGGACTGACGAAGCGCGACAGCTCGCGCCAGCCCGGCTCCCATGACTGGCGCTGGCGCTTCAGGACGTTGAGGCGGGCTTCGAGATGTCGACGGAGGGCGGGATCGTGCGCCATCTCAGGCCCCCAGCATCGTCTTGCCGCGCGCGGCGGTGGTGGACGCGGCGTCGGTCAGCCCGAGGCCGCCGGTCGTGATCGTGGAGGCGTAGCCCGCCATCGCGGCCGCACGCTTCTTCTGCGCTTCCCGCGCCTCGCGCACCGACGGATCGGCCATCGACGGGAAGGGTTCGGGCGCCGGCGGCAGGGCCGGCGGCGACATCGGAGGATAAGCGGCCTGTCCGCCACCAAAAATTCCCAAGGGCGTCTCTCCTGTGAGCGAGCCCCTGAGTTACTGATGAACCGGATTTTGAAGATGCAAGCGGAATGTTCGGCGGCAGCGAAATCCATCGCTCACCGAATCACCTCGCCTTACTCTCTCGTGTGGTCGGCCAACTTGGAGGAAGAAGTGCACACTTTCGTGGACCTCATTGATCGCGGAACGGCCCTCATACTTCGCAGTCTTAATGAGACACGCGAGGGACTTATGGAAAGTGCCAAAACGAGCGCGTCCACCGCATTGGTAAAGAATCTACAGATGATTGAGCTCCAGAGGGCGATAGGCTTCTACGTTCGCCCAATTCGAGATCGCATTACCCATCAGGGTGTAGAATTCGGCACCTAGCTCATTCATTGATTTCTCAGGCGCAATCGCCGTAGCATCCTCCCG
This sequence comes from Reyranella sp., assembly GCA_044377795.1. GTDB lineage: Bacteria > Pseudomonadota > Alphaproteobacteria > Reyranellales > Reyranellaceae > Reyranella. Next base: position 4,939 of record JBILYJ010000229.1, read on the forward strand.
TCGAGGCGCAGAGGTTGTTCTCGACGAATTCTCCACTAGCCAAGCTAGAGCAGAAGGTTGGACTCCCTACATGGAAAGTAGCGCCAACTGAAAGGCCCGCCGCTCCCTTGAAGACGAGGGGAACCGCGGGCCTCCAGACATCGTGCCGGCCGATCGAACGGTCGCCCAGGATGCCTCCCAATCGCCTCTGCGAGCGATTGGCGGGACCATGACAATGCAGTGACACTGAGTCCAGCGCTTAAGAGTCCGCCAGCGGATCGTAATCGGACTCGATCGACACTGCGCGGAACGCCTCAGGCCCCCCGCCCGCCTCGAATTGCATCTCCTCGGGCAGATCGGCGACTGGATAGGCGAAGGTCAACGCCAGGCCGTCGGCATTGTCGGGCGAGGCCAGGCCGCGCTTCTTCATGTCCTCTTTCTTCTCGAGCCGGATCGCATTGTGCAGGTCGAAGCCGTATTCGCGCCCCGTGAGTTCGGCCATCAGCTCGGTATCGTCGGGAATGGCCCCGGTCTTCAGCCAGGCACGCATCGAGGCCCACATCTCGGCGGCCTTGTTGGCGGTGAGCGGCATGCCGTCGCCCCAGGTGTAGCGGTCAGCGCGGCCGCCGAAATTGACGCCGACCACGAGACGCCCCTGCAGCATCTGGCGCACGCGATCGACCACGCCGGCGCCGATTCCACCCTCGTCGATGAAGACCGCCCCCGCACGATGCCGGATCGCCTGCTCCGCCACCTTGCCTGACAGGACCATGAGATCGCCGACCCGGAGCTTGATCGCGGGAACGCTTCGCGCATCGCGGCCACGGCGAAACCAGATCGTGCTCTGATCGTCGCCGCCGCGCGCGCAATCGACGCCCATCACCAGCGGCTGGCGCAGGTGACTCTCGGCCGGGCGGCGGACCGCCTCTTCCACCGTCTCGCCGTCGATGAACTGCATGGCCCCTCCCCTCGGGAACTCGCCCTTCACGCGAATGCGGAAGAAGTCGCTGTCGTCGCCATAGTCGGCGGCCCAGCGCGCGATCTCGTCCTTGTCGGTCAGCGAGACCTTGCGGCCGTCGACCTGGTGGCGCTGCCAGCGATGCCGGAAGCGGCCGAAGCATTCGCGGAAACGGCCGGTGTTGCGCGTCGGATTACCGGTGGCCAGCCACAGGATCTCGGTGTCGCGATCGGTCAGGGCGCCCTCGATCGTCTCCCAGACCGGATCGGGAATGGCCGAAGCCTCGTCGAAGGCGACGAACAGGCGGCGGCCCTGGTTGTGCAGACCGGCGAAGGCCTCGGTGCTGCGCAGGCTCCACGGCACGGCGTCGACGCGCCACGTCCGCTCATGCGCGGGCTCGACGCTGGCGATGGACGTCGCCGTGATATCGAACCACTCGGCGCAAACGGCCAGCCGCAGCCACTTGGTGAGCTCGGGCCAGGTCTTGGTCTTGAGCTGTGTCGCCGTGTTAGCCGTCACGACCCCGCGCGTATCGCGGAAGGTGGCGAGCGCCCAAACGATGATCCACGCCACCAGCGCCGACTTCCCGACGCCATGCCCCGAAGCGACGGCAATGCGGATCGCGTCGGAGGCGCTTGCGAGAGATCGCCCGATCTCCCGAAGCACCTCGCGCTGCCACGGCTCGGGGCCCGCATCCTTCGCCAGCACCGTCCCCGCCTCGCCCCACGGAAAGGCGAACAGCACGAAGCCCAGTGGGTCGTGCGCGTAGGTCCCGATCTCGACGGCCAGAGGATCGAGGGCGGCTGCCTGCGGGGAACGAGAGGAGTCCGGAACATCGCCCACGACTTCGGGTCCTGATGAACCGGACTCTGTTTTTGCAAGGGTAAAGCCGAGTGCGACCTCAGACCGTTGGCTTGATGTCGATTTCCTCGAGATGTTCCGTCTCGGGCTCGTCGGTCATGTCTGCGATGGCGAGGCCGATGCTCTCCATCGTCTCGTCGACATCGTCGCCTGGCACATCGTACTTGCTCGCCAGCCGATCCAGGACCGCCCGGATTTCCGCCTCCCGTGTGGCTTCCATGTTCCCTCTCCTTCCCGTTGGAGAGTCAATGCCTGGAGGCCTGTGTTTGTTGCGAGACCCCAGGATGTGGCGTCCCAAGAACGTCACGACGGCGGGTGTCGCACAAAAAAGGGGCCCGACTTGTGGGCCCCTTTCTCTTGCCGTGACTGGAAATCACCCCGGCCAGTTCGCACGCATGCGGTCGACCTCGGTCTGGCTCGGGCGGTACGGATCCGCCTTCGGGTCGAAGTTCTTCCAGCCGGCGCCACGGTACTCGGCGCCACGGGCCACGGGATCGATCGGGCTCGAACTGGCGAGGACCGCGTCGATGCGAGCGGCATCGCCGTCCGGCACGCGCGCGCTGACGAGTGTGCCGCCGCGACGCACCGCTTCCGAATAGACCTCGGCATGCTCCTTGTCGGTGCCGGCTTCCACCATCGCGCCGACGATGCCGCCGGCGGCAGCGCCACCCGCGGCGACGGCGGCCGTCGAAGCCAGCCAGCCCGCCGCTACCACCGGGCCGAGGCCCGGGATGGCCAGCAGGCCGAGACCGGCGAGCAGTCCGGCGCCCGCGCCCACGGCACCGCCGATGCCCGCACCGGCCGCGGCCTTGTTCACGTCATCGACGTCTTCGTACTCGGCGCTTACATGCTTGTTGGCGACAATGCTGACGTCGTCGCTCGGTACGCCCGCCTTCTCGACGGCATCGACGGCCGCGCGGGCCTGGGCGTAGCTGTCATAAGCTCTGCTTACGGTCTTCATGTTGGTATTCCTCGA
>JBILYJ010000230.1:0-7704 GCA_044377795.1 Reyranella sp.
CAGGCCCGACAGCGCCGGATCGACCAGCATGGCGATGCGGCGCTCGGCCAGCGAGCCGATCTCGCACAGCGCCAGCGCGATGATGTCGGCGGCGAAGCCCACCGGCTCGGCGTGGAAGTTGCCGCCCGACAGCGCCTCGTCGGGATCGGTGAAGATCAGCGGATTGTCGGTGACTCCGTTGGCTTCCGTCGCGAGCGTCGTCGCCGCCTGGCGCAATATGTCGAGCACGGCGCCCATGACCTGCGGCTGGCAACGCAGGCAGTAGGGATCCTGCACCCTCTCGTCGCCCACCAGATGCGAGGCGCGGATTGCCGAGCCCGCCATCAGTCCACGCAACGCGTCCGCCGTCGCGATCTGGCCGGCATGCCGGCGCAGCTGATGGATGCGCGGATCGAAGGGCGCATCCGAGCCGCGCGCGGCATCGGTCGAAAGCGCGCCCGTGACCAACGCCGCGCCGTGAAGGTTCTCGGCCTCGAACAGGCCGGCCAGCGCATAGGCGGTCGAGAACTGCGTGCCGTTCAGCAGCGCAAGTCCCTCCTTGGCGCCCAGCACCAGCGGCTTCAGCCCGGCATCACCCAGCGCCTGCGCGGCCGGCACGACCTCGCCATCGACCACAAACGAGCCGACGCCGATCATCGCCGCGCTCATATGGGCGAGCGGCGCCAGATCGCCCGAGGCGCCGACCGAACCCTGACAGGGCACGACGGGCGTCAGCCCTTCCGCGAGCATCGTCTCCAGCAGCCGCACCGTCGCGGGCTGCACGCCCGACGCGCCCTGCGCCAGGCTGCCGAGCTTCAGCGCCATCATCAGCCGCACCACCGGCACCGGCATCGGCGCGCCGACGCCGGCGGCGTGGCTCAGCACGATGTTTCGCTGCAGGGTCTCGAGATCGGCGGCCTCGATGCGGACGCTGGCCAGCTTTCCGAAGCCGGTGTTGATGCCGTAGACCGGCTGCCCCTTGGCGAGGATCGACGACACCGCCCGCGCCGACCTCTCGATCGCGTCGTAAGCCGCGGGATCGAGGCTCACCGCGGCGCCGCGATAGATGTCGCGCCAGCCCGAAAGAGGAACCGTTCCCGGCGTGATCACGATCGCCTTCATCTGCCCCTCCACACCCGCGCGTGCAGCGGATTGAACCCCATGCGGTAGACCAGCTCGGCCGGGCGCTCGATGTCCCAGATGGCGAGATCGCACCATTTGCCCGCTTCGAGCGTGCCCACACTGTCGATACAGCCCAGTGCCCGCGCCGCCTCGCGCGTGACGCCGGCCAGGCATTCGTCGACCGTGAGTCGGAACAGCGTCGCGCCCATGTTCATCGCCAGCAGCAGCGAGGTGAGCGGCGAGGTGCCGGGATTGCTGTCGGACGCGAGGGCGATCCTGACGCCATGCTGGCGCAGCAGTTCGACCGGCGGCTTGTGGGTCTCGCGCACGAAATAGAAGGCACCCGGCAGCAGCACGGCCACGGTGCCTGCTGCCGCGAGCGCCTTCACGCCCGGCTCGTCGACATGCTCCAGGTGATCGGCCGAGAGCGCGCCGTAACGGGCCGCGAGGCTCGCGCCATGCAGGTTGGAGAGCTGCTCGGCATGCAGTTTGACGCGCAAGCCCTTCGCCTTGGCCGCCTCGAACACGCGCTCGATCTGTTGCGGTGTGAAAGCGATGCCCTCGCAGAAGCCGTCGACCGCATCGGCCAGCCCGGCTTTGGCGACGGCCGGCAGCATCTCGTCGCAGACCGTGGCGATGTAGGCATCCTTGTCGCCGTTGGCTTCGGGTGGCAGCGCATGCGCGCCGAGGAATGTCGTTTTCACCGACAGCGGCCGCGCCTCGGCGATGCGGCGCGCCGCCCGCAGCGACTTCAGTTCGGTGGCGAGGTCGAGCCCGTAGCCCGACTTGATCTCCATCGTGGTGACGCCCTCGGCGATCAGCGCATCGACCCGAGGCAGGGCGCTGGCGACCAGCGCCTCCTCCGTCGCCGCGCGGGTCGCCCGCATGGTCGAGACGATGCCGCCGCCCGCGCGCGCGATCTCCTCGTAGCTGGCGCCGGCCAGACGCAGCTCGAACTCATGCGCGCGGTTGCCGCCGTAGACGATGTGCGTATGGCAGTCGACCAGGCCCGGCATGATCCAGCGGCCGGCACATTCGATCGTCTCGTTGGCGTCGATCGGTGGCGCCTCCGCGGTTGCACCGGCAAACACGATGCGGCCGTCGTGCGCGGCCACGAGCCCGTCTTCGACGAGGCCCAGCCCGTTGCCGGTCAGGGTCGCGAGACGTGCGTTCTTCCAGAGGCGGTCACATTGCATGCGGCCCTTATTATGACTATACATAATAATATGTCCAGAACCGCCCTCTGGTTCCGCTCCCTGCTCCTGCCCGACGGCTGGGCCGACGGCGTGCGCCTCGTCATCGTGGATGGCCGGATTGAAACCTTGATGAAGGACTCCCCCGCCGAGGCGGGGGACGAACGCCACGAGATCGGCCTGCCGGGCCTGCCCAACCTGCACAGCCACGCCTTCCAGCGCGGCATGGCCGGCCTCACCGAGCGGCGCGGCCCCACGCAGGACAGTTTCTGGACCTGGCGCGAGGCGATGTACCGCTTCGTCGACCATATGGGCCCCGACGATGTCGAGGCGATCGCCGCACAGGCCTTCCTGGAGATGCTCGAATGCGGCTTCACCCGCGTCGGCGAATTCCACTACGTGCATCACGACGCAAACGGCGCGCCCTATGCCGACATCGCGGAACTGGCGACGCGCATTGCCGCGGCCGCGGGGGAGACCGGCATCGCGCTGACCCTTCTCCCCGTCTTCTATCGTCACGCCGGATTCGGCGGCCTGGCTGCCGCGCCCGGCCAGCGCCGCTTCGTCAACGACATCGACCGTTATGCAAGGCTGATCGAGGCGAGCCGCACATCCGTCTCGTCGCTCCCGGACGCGCTGGTCGGCATTGCCCCGCACAGTCTGCGCGCGGCCACGCCTGAAGAAATCGGAGATATCCTGCCGTTCGCGAAAGGCGGCCCCGTCCACATCCACGTCGCCGAACAGGTCAAGGAGGTCGAGGATTGCCTCGCCTGGTGCGGCAAGCGACCGGTCGAGCTTCTGATCGATCGCCTGCCGGTCGATGAACGCTGGTGCCTGGTCCATGCCACGCACGTCACCGAGTCCGAAAGCACCGGCATCGCGGCGCGTGGCGCTGTGGTGGGCCTGTGCCCGATCACCGAAGCCAATCTCGGCGATGGCCTGTTTCCCGTGCAATCCTTCCTGGAACGCGGCGGCCGGTTCGGCGTCGGCTCGGATTCCAACGTCCTGATCGATGCCGCCGAGGAACTGCGTCTACTGGAGTATGGCCAGCGGCTGTCACTGCGTACGCGCAACGCGCTGGCCCGGGCTGCAACACCGTCGGTGGGGCGCAGCCTGTTCGACACGGCCCTGGCCGGCGGCGCCCAGGCGCTCGGCGCGCCGCCGGGCATTGCCGTCGGTCACCCTGCCGACCTGGTGAGCCTGAAGGCCGACGACAATGCGCTCGCCCATCGCCACGGCGATCAATGGCTCGACGCCTGGATCTTCGCCGGCGGCCGCCGGACCGTGGACTGTGTCTGGCGGGCCGGCATCAAGCTCGTGACCGGCGGCCGGCACATCCATCGTGAGGCGATCGGCCGGCGCTATCGGCAGGCGCTTCACAAGGTGCTGCAGTCATCGTGACCGCCGCACCGGCCTCGCTGCATCAGAAGATCCTCGGCGACCTGCAGGGCAAGATCCTGTCGGGCAAGCTGGCGCCGGGCGCGCGCATCGCCACCGAGCACGAGTTGGCCGAGGCCTACGACTGTTCGCGCATGACGGTGAGCAACGTGCTGGCCAAGCTGGCGCGGGCCGGCCTGGTCGAGCGCCGTCGCAAGGCCGGTACCTTCGTCACGCGGCCGCAGTCGCAGGCGGCGGTCCTCGAGATCCACGACATCAAGGCGGAGGTGCAGGCCCTCGGCCAGGCCTATCGCTTCGAACTGGTTTCCCGCGCCACCCGGCGAAGCACCGCGGCGGACCGCGAGCGCCTTGGCGCCCCGTCCGCCGGTCGGGTCGTCGAGCTCGTCGTCCGCCATTTCGCCGGCGACCGGGTCTTCTGCCTCGAAGAGCGCCTGATCAATGTCGATGCGGTGCCCGAGGCGGCGCATCAGGATTTCCGCGAGATTTCGCCGGGCCGGTGGCTGCTCGACGGCGTGCCCTGGACCGCGGCGGAGCATCGCATCGGCGCCCGCAACGCGTCGAAGTCGGTGGCCTCGGCCCTGGCGTTGAAGCCGGGCATGGCGTGCCTCGTCGTCGAGCGCCGCACCTGGCGCGCCACCCTCCCCGTCACCCAGGTCCGCCTCACCTATCCCGGCGACTCGCACCAGCTGGTCGCGCGCTTCACGCCCTCATCTGTCTGAGCGGCGATCCGCTCAGCGATTGGCCCGGGTCACTGCGGCGTTCAGCAGGAGGTTGGCGCCCGGCACCGAGCGGGTGAGCTCGATCGCCTCGTTCACGTTGTGGCTGATGCCCTCGAAGCAGGGCGTGAAGATCATCGCGGTCGGTGCCATCGTTGCGACCGCATAGGCGTCGTGCCCGGCCTGGCTCCGCATCTCGCGATAGGGCAGGCCGAGCTCGTTCGCCGTCGACTTCAGCAGCTCGATGCATTCGGGCGCGAACAGCTCGCTACCCCAGCTCCAGCCTTCGGCGACCTCGATCTCGACATTGGCCTTCTTCGCCGCGGCGGCGATCGCGGCATCGACCTCGGCGCGCATCGCCTTGAAGCGATCGGCGTCGATGTGGCGGAAGTCGATGGTGAGCTTGACCTGCTCGGCATAGGTGCCGGCCAGGTTGGGAAAGCTTTCGATGCGGGTCGTCGTGGTGCGGCCCTCGTCGACGGCATAGGCGAGGCCGATATCGTTGACCGCGGCGATGACGTAGCCGGCGCCGACCAGCGCGTTGCGCCGCTGCGCCATCGGCGTGCCGCCGGCATGGCCGGTGTCGCCGTTGATCGTAAGCCGCAGCGCCTGGGTCTTGTAGCCGCCGACCACGATGCCGACGTCGCAGCCCTCGCGGTCCAGCACCGGCGCCTGCTCGATGTGCAGCTCGAGATAGGAATCGAACTCGCGGCCCACCGGGGCGGGCCCCGCATAGCCGATCTCGTCCAGCGCCTCGGCGACCGTGATGCCGGCATCGTCGGTGGTGGCCAGCACGCTCTCCAGCGGCAGCACCTTGGCGAAGGCCATCGAGCCCATCATCGGCGGGTTGAAGCGCGCACCCTCCTCGTTGGTCCAGCAGATGACCTCGATGCCGCGCTTGGTCTGCAGGCCGCGATCGTTCAAGGTCCGCACGACTTCGAGGCCGCACAGCACGCCCAGGATGCCGTCGTAGCGGCCGCCGCAGATCTGCGTGTCGAGATGGCTGCCGATCGCGACCGGCGGCAGCGACGGGTCGGTGCCGGGCCGGCGCGCGAAGATGTTGCCGAGACGATCGATCTCGACGGTGCAGCCCGCCACCTTCGCCCAGTCCACGAACAGGTCGCGCATCTGCTTGTCCTCGGCCGACAAAGCGAGGCGGCGCAGGCCGACGTCGCGGAAGCGGCCGATCTCCGCCGACCGTTCGAGACTGTCCCACAGGCGTTCGGGATTGATCTCCAGGACGTTTGCAACCATGCGGCGCTCCTTTTGCGTGCGGCTTTCTGAACGGGCGGTGGCATTCTAACCAAGAAGCGTGCCAGCGACCGAAGGCGAAGAAGCGATCATGGACGACGATTTCGACTACATCATCATTGGCGGCGGCTCGGCCGGCGCGACCCTCGCCGCCCGGCTGAGCGAGGATCCGGCGATCCGTGTGCTGCTGCTCGAAGCCGGCCGCGATTTCCGCACCGCCGAGACGCCGCACCATCTGCGCATTCCCAATCCGTTGCGCGCCATCGGCGACGACAATTACCGCTACCCCAAGCTGCTGGCGCGGCGCACCGAGCGCCAGGAACCCAAGCTGCTGTGGCGCGGCCGGGCGATCGGCGGCAGCTCGACCATCAACGGCCAGATCGCGATCCGCGGCATCCCCGAGGACTTCGAGGACTGGGCATCCATGGGGGCCGCGGGCTGGGACTGGGAGGCCTGCCTGCCCTATTTTCGCAAGCTCGAAACCGACATGGATTTCGGCGATGCGCCCTATCACGGCAAGGAGGGCCCGCTTCCGGTCTATCGCGCACCAATCGATCAATGGGGCACCGTCGATCGCGCGCTGCGGGAAGCCGCGCTGGGCCTCGGTTATCCCTGGTGCGAAGACCACAATGCACCGACCGGCAGCGGCGTCGGACCCTACGCGATCAACAGCCGCGAGGGCCTGCGCATCTCGACCAACGACGGCTATCTCGAGCCGGTGCGTGGCCGCCCCAACCTCACGATCTTAGGCGAGGCCGTCGTCGACACGCTGCAAGTCGAAGGCAACCGGCCGCATGTCAGCGGCGTGCGCGTGCAGCTGGGCGGCGAAGCGCGGCAGGTGCGGGCGCGTCGCGAGGTCATCCTGTCGGCCGGCGCGATCCATTCGCCGGCGATCCTGCAACGGTCCGGCATCGGCCCGCGCGACTGGCTCGGCGCCCTGGGGATCGAGGTGTTGGCCGACCGGCCGGTCGGGAAGCACCTGCTCGATCATCCGATCCTCGGTCTGATGCTCGACCTGCGCGACGATGCGCGCGTGAGCACGCTGATGCATCGCCACACCAACTGCTGCCTGCGCTACTCGTCGGAGCTGGCGGGCGCGGGCGTCAACGACATGATCATGATCACCGGCAATCTGAGGCCCGCGGAGGATGGCGGCACGGCGCGGGCACGCCTTGCCGTCTCCGCCTTCCAGGCCTTCAGTGAAGGCACGGTCCGCATCACCACGCGCGACGCCGGCATCGACCCGCAAGTCGACGAGCGCATGCTGTCCGACGAAAGCGATCTTTTTCGCATGCGCGACGGCGTGCGGCGGATGCGCGACCTCTGCCTGCAGCCCGCCTTCAAGGCGATCTCGACGCGGGTCGAGTACGGCACGACGGGACGCTCGATCGAGGACCCGTTCGACGCCGAGGCGCTGGACGACTGGATGTTCGCTGAATGCTCAGACGCCCAGCACGCCAGCGGCACCTGCCGCATGGGCCCGGCCGACGATGCGCGATCGGTGGTCGATCCGGAATGCCGCGTGATCGGCGTCTCAGGGCTGCGCGTCATCGACGCGTCGATCATGCCGACCGTCGTGCGCGCCAACACTCACTTCACGACGGTCATGATCGCGGAGAAGATGGCGGACGAGCTGAAGCGGGCCCGTCCGCGTATCGGCTCCTAGGACGGGAGGAGCTTCGACCGGGCCCGGCTGATGGCATCGGTGCAGTTCTGGCCCCGGAGCGGCGAGCGGATCTTCCAGCACATCGTCTCGTCGTCCCTGGTGACGCCGGAGTTGCAGTAGAAGACATCCTTCTTCTTCTGCAGCCAGACGCCGCCCGGAACCGCCGCCTTGATCTCATAGCTGTCCAGCAGCAGGTCCGATGTCGACAGGCCAGGCTGCTCCAGATGCTGCGACGCACATGTCGCTTCACCCGGCATCACCGAAGACTGCGGGATCGCTGCAGATTGTTGGCCAACCTGCGGACCGCTCGACTGAGGGGACATGGCTGTCTGTGCAAAGGCAATGGCTGCAATCGACAGAACAACAGCCACCGCACCCG
>JBILYJ010000231.1:0-7682 GCA_044377795.1 Reyranella sp.
GACCTTGAGATAGGGCTCGCGCCGGTTCTCGCCGCCGCGCAGGTCGACCTCGACCCTCGGCACGTCGAAGCCCTTCTCGGCCATGAACATCCGGACCATGTGCGGGTTGGGGCCGACCGAATTGTAAAACTTCATTTTCTTTTCCTCGCTCGGGTGTCCTGAAGCGCTATCAAACTCAGCGCCACGGCTCCACGAGAATCTTGGTGTGGTTTTCCGGATTGCCGAGTTCGGCGAACGCGCCCTTCACGCCGTCGAGTCCGACCTTGCCGGTGATCAGTGCCTCGGCGTCCACCTCGCCGTCCGCCAGCAGGCGAAGGCAGCGGGCGAACTCCTCCGGCGTGTAGGCCAGCACGAACTGAATCGAGAGTTCCTTCACGATTCCGAACAGCGGCTCGATGCGGTCGGGCTCCATGCAGACGCCGGCCACGACAATGCGCGCATCGCGCGGGGCCGCCTCGAAGACCTGCTGCAACAGGCCCGGCACACCGACGCATTCGAAGATCACGGCGCGCCGGCCCGGCGGCAGCTTCGCATAGGCCGACTCGCCCCCGGGATCGATCACGATGTCGGCGCCCATCTTCGCCGCCAGCTCGCGCCGCTTGGGCGAGAAATCGGCGGCGATGATCGGATGGATCCCCTTCAGGCGCAGCCCGACGATGACGGCAAGCCCGACCGGTCCGCAGCCCACGACCAGCGGCGCGTCGTTGTCCTGCAGCGCCGCCTTCTCGACGGCGTGGATGCCGACCGCGAGCGGTTCGGTGAGGGCTGCGTGATCGGCCGGCAGGCCGTTGGGCACCTCCAGCAGCAAGGGTGCCGCCAGCACCATCCGCTCGCCATAGCCGCCGGGAAAGTCGTTTGAATAGCCCACCGTACGCATGCCGTCCGCCTGCGGGACCACCGGCATCGAGCACACCAAGGCGCCGGGTTTCAGCTTGCGCTCCGTGCCGGGCCCGTAGTCCAGCACCTCGCCGCAGAACTCATGCCCGAACACGACGTCGCGCGTCAGGTCGAGCGGCTGGCGGCCGGGAAGGCGCTTCGACATCTCGACCATGTGCGGCGCGTGCCTGGCATAGTGCAGGTCCGAGCCGCAGATGCCGCAGCACAGCGTCCTGACCAGCACCTGTCCCGCGGCCGGCACGGGCTCGGGCACCTCGGCCACGACCATGTCGCCACCGCGCAGCACCGCCGCCCTCACTTGATGAACTCCCGCGTCGTCGCCACGAAATCGTCGAGCCGGTCGTGCTGGACCCAGTGGCCGGCGCGTTCGAACTCCACGACTTTGGCGGTCTTGAAATGCTTGATGCGACCGTCCGTCTCCGGGTTCGAAGCCCAACTCTCCTTGCCGTAGACGAGCAAGGTGGGACAGGTGATGTGCGACCACAGTTCCTCGATGGCTTCGTAGGTCATGTCATACGGCTGGTTGACGCGGACGTAGTTGTCGAACTTCCAGCTATAGGTGCCGTCCTCGTTCTGGTTGACGCCCTGCTCGGTCAGGTGACGCGCCTGCGCCGCGGAGAGATGCTTGTTCTCCTCCTGCATACGCTTGAAGGCGTCCTCGATCGTCGGGTACTTGCGCGGCGCGCGGGCCGACAACTTGCGCTGCTCGTCGATCCAGTCGGTCATGCGCACGCTCATCGGCTTGCTGCGCTCGGCAATGACCTTGGGCGACGGTCCCAGACCTTCGATCGCCACCAATTTGCGCACCTTGTCGGGATAGATCCCGGAGTAGCGCAGGCAGATGTTGCCGCCCAGCGAATGGGCCACGATCGTCACCGGTGCCAGCCCCTGCTGATGGATGAGCTGCGCGAGGTCGTAGATGTAGGCCCCCATCGAGTAGTTGCCGTCCGGCGACCACTGGCTGTCGCCATGCCCGCGCAGGTCAGGACAGATGACGTGCCAGTCCTTGCGCAGAGCCTGTGCAACCCAGTCCCAGTTGCGGCAGTGGTCGCGGCCGCCATGGACGAGGAGAAGCGGCGGCGCTTCCGGATTGCCCCAGTCGACATAGTGCAGACGCAGACGCTGGGAAAAAAAGACGCGGGAAGTGGGCCCCGGCATGCCGTTCAGAGAGGGGTTCATGCGGTCTCCTATAGCGAATCCCGGTGGTTTGCGTCACTCTCGCGGCATGATGAGTCCCGAGCAGAACGAGCTGATGACCCGCGTCGGTCCGGGCACCCGTTGCGGCGCCCTGATGCGCCATTACTGGCATCCCGTGGCCCTCGCCGACGAACTGCCCGCCGAGCGGCCGGCCAAGGCGGTGCGCGTGCTGGGCCAGGATTTCGTGCTGTTCCGCGACGAGCGCGGCCGGCACGGGCTGCTCGACCGCGACTGTCCGCATCGTGGCGCCGACCTCGCCTTCGGCCGCCTCGAGGATGGCGGCCTGCGCTGCCTGTTCCATGGCTGGCTGTTCGATGTCGACGGCAAGTGCCTGGAGACGCCCGCCGAGCCGGAAGGCAGCGTCCTCTGCCAGCGGGTGCGCCAGCGCAGCTATCGGGTCGTGGTGAAAAACGGAATCATCTTCGCCTATCTCGGCGAGGGCGAAGCGCCCGCCTTCCCCGACTTCGACTGCTTCCTTGCGCCCGGCACGCACGCCTTCGCCTTCAAGGGCCTGATCGAGTGCAACTGGCTGCAGGCGCTGGAGGTCGGCATCGATCCCGCCCACGCCTCCTACCTGCACCGTTTCTACGAGGACGAGGATACCGGCGCGGCCTACGGCAAGCAGTTCCGCTCCGCCTCCGCCGATTCCGACATCCCGATGACCCGCCTGCTGCGCGAATTCCCGCGACCCAGGCTCGACGTCGAGGCCACCGACTACGGCCTGCGCCTGTTCGCGCTGCGCAAGCTCAACGAGCAGCACACGCATGTGCGGGTGACCAACCTCGTCTTCCCCTACGCCTTCGTGATCCCGATGAGCGCGGAGATGACGATCACGCAGTGGCACGTGCCGGTCGACGATACGAGCTGCTACTGGTACGCGATCTTCACCAGCTTCGGTAAGCCGGTCGACCACGCCGCCATGCGCGAGCAGCGGCTGAAGCTCTACCAGCTTCCCGACTACCGCCCGCTGATCGGCCGCCACAACGATTATGGCTACAGCGTCGCCGAACAGACGAACCAGACCTTCACCGGCATGGGCTTCGACATCAACGTGCACGACCAATGGGCTGTCGAGAGCCAGGGCCGCATCCAGGACCGCACGCGAGAGCATCTCGGCGCCACCGACAAGGCGATCGTCGCCTACCGCCGCATGCTGCTCTCGGCGATCGGACAGGTCGGCAACGGCGAGCGGCCGATCATGTGGCTCGACCAACAGCGTGCCGCGGCGATCCGCGGCCCCGTGGCAATCGACGGCATGGGACCGACCGAAGGCTGGGAAGCCTACTGGAAGGATGTCGACGTGCGCCGCCGCCGCGCCTCGAGCTGGGCGGCCGACACCGTCCCGCCGCTGGTCGCGTGAGCCCATGAGCCTGGTCGAACGCGCGGGCCTCTGGACCGAGGACCGCAAGGCCGCGACGCGCGAGGCCGAGCGGCGCATGAAGGCCGGCGACATGTCGGTCGTGCGGCTGGCCTTCGCCGACCAGCACGGCATCCTGCGCGGCAAGACGCTGATGGCCTCGGAGGTCGATGCGGCGCTGAAGAACGGCGTCGGCTTCACCACCACGATGCTGCTGAAGGACACGTCGCACCGCACGGTCTTCCCGGTCTGGCAACCGGGCGGCGGCTTCGGGATGAAGGAGCTGGAAGGCGCGGCCGACGTGGTGATGCTGCCCGATCCGACCACCTTCCGCGCCCTGCCCTGGGCACCGCATTCCGGCTGGATGCTGTGCGACATCTACTTCGCCGACGGTCGGCCCATGCCGCTCTGCACGCGCCAGATCCTGCGGCGGACGCTCGGGGCGCTGGCCGAGCGCGGCTACGATTTCGTCGCCGGCCTCGAAGTCGAGTTCCATCTGTTCAAGCTGGAGAAGGCCAGGCTCGGCACCGGGGATGCCGGCCAGCCGGGCGAGCCGCCCGAGGTGTCGCTGCTCAATCAGGGCTATCAGTACCTGACCGAGCAGCGCTACGACGAGATGGACCCGATCCTCGAGATCCTGCGCACCAACCTCGTCGATCTCGGCCTGCCACTGCGCACCCTGGAAGTCGAGTTCGGCCCCAGCCAGGTCGAGTTCACCTTCCGCACCGGTACCGGCCTCGATCCCGCCGACACGATGGTGCTGTTCCGCAGCGCCACCAAGCAGATCGCCCAGCGCAACGGGTTCCACGCCTCGTTCATGTGCCGGCCCAAGCTCGCCAACGTGATGTCGAGCGGCTGGCACCTGCACCAGTCGCTGACCGACCGGAAGAGCCACACAAACGCCTTCGCCGATGCGGCCGAGCCCCTGTCGACGACCGGCCGCCATTACATGGCCGGCCTCCTCGAACATGCACGCGCCGCCGCCGCGTTCAGCACGCCGACGCTGAACGGCTACAAGCGCTACCGTCCCTTCTCGCTGGCGCCCGACCGCGCCATCTGGGGCCGCGACAATCGCGGCGTGATGGTGCGCGTGCTGGGCGGGCCGGGCGATCCCGCGACGCATCTGGAAAACCGGGTCGGCGAGCCCGCCGCCAATCCCTATCTCTACATGGCGAGCCAGATCGTCTGCGGTCTCGACGGGCTCGATCGGAAACTCGATCCCGGTCCCTCCGCCGACAAGCCGTACGAAGCCAGGGCGCCGCTGCTGCCGCGGTCGCTCGGCGAGGCGCTGGCGGCGCTCCAGGAAAGCCAGGTCCTGCGTGCGGGACTGGGCGACTTCTTCGTCGACTACTTTCTCCACCTCAAGCATGCCGAGATCGCCCGCTTCGAGCTGGAGGTCAGCGACTGGGAGCAGCGCGAGTATTTCTCGCTGTTCTGAGCCTCAGCCGTCCTCGCCGATATCCTCGGCCCAGATGTCGGGATACTCGTCCTGGAAGCGCTTCATCAGGCTGACGCAGCGCAGGTCGTTCAGGACGACGACTTCGACACCACGGGAGCGCAGGAAGTCCTCGTTGCCGCCGAAGGTCTGGTTCTCGCCGATCACCACCCTCGGGATCTTGAACTGCACGATGGTGCCCGAGCACATCATGCAGGGGCTGAGCGTCGTGAACAGCGTCGTGTTGCGATAACTCCGGCGGCGGCCAGCCTGGCGCAGGCAATCCATCTCGCCGTGGGCGATGGCATCGCCCTCCTGGACACGCCTGTTGTGACCGCGGCCGACGATGCGGCCGTCCTCGACAAGGATCGAGCCGATGGGAATGCCCTTCTCGTTAAAACCCTGCTGAGCCTCGGCCAGCGCCGCCTCGAACAGTTCCAGCTCCGCCGAACTCGCCATGGATTTCTCCGCCTGCGTCCCGCTGCACCCTTTCCGCCCGAGCGGAAAATGGTCTACCCAATGTCTCTCTCAGTTTACTGCAGCCCGCCCACAAGCGTAACGCCGGGATCGGAAGAGATCGCCATGACCGCCATTGCCGTCGTCACGACCGTCGCCAGCCGCAAGGACGCCCGCTCGCTCGCGTGGGCGATCGTGGAGGCGAAGCTTGCCGCATGTGCCCAGATCTCCAGGATCGAGAGCATCTACACCTGGAAGGGCGCCGTCGAGACCGGCAAGGAGTACCGCATCCTGTTCAAGACGCTCGATGAACACTACGCCGCCGTCGAGCGTGCGATCCTCGACCTGCATCCCTACGAGGTGCCGGCGATCCACGCCTTCCCGATGATACACGTCGCGCCGGCCTATGCGGCCTGGATCGAGGAGAGCGTCGTGGCCTAGCCCGGCCCGCCCTCCAACATCTTCGTCCAGCGCTTCTGCATTTCCTCCGGGCTGACCACTTCCTTCGCCGCGGCGAGGAACCAGCGATATCCGAAGGGACAGGCGACCATGCCGGAACGGTCGCCGTAGAACTGATCCTGCACCGGGCGAACCAAAGTGGCGCCGGCTGCCACCGCGCGCTCGACGGCCTTGTCGGCGTCGGGCACGGCGATGTGGAAGGCCACGGGAGAACCGCCGATGGCGCCGGGGCTCCGCGCACCGAAGTCGGGGTATTCGTCGTTCATCATCAGCACCGTGTCGCCGATGCGGATCTCGGCATGGCCGACCCGGCCCGCCGGCTCGACCAGGCGGAACAATTCCACCGCCCCGAAGGCCTTCACGTAGAAACCGATCGCGGCTTTCGCGTCATGCACCGTCATGTGGGCCCGCACGGTCTGGCCCGAAAGCGCGGTCTTTGCGGTCATGGCATCACCTGTGTTATATTACGTTACGTATCGTAATGTTAATAGATGTCCCGTCAACCCTCTTCGGCCCCACCGGTGCGCGGCCGTCCCCGCGATCCGCGCACCCGTGCCGCGATCCTGGTCGCGGCGCGCGATCTGCTGGGACGCGGCGGGCTGGCGGCCGTGACCATCGAAGCGATTGCCCAGAAGGCGGGAGTCAGTCGTCCGACGATCTATCGCTACTGGCCGAACGCGCCTGCCGTCGCGATGGCGGCGTTCCTCGAAGCGACCGGGGCCGACAAGGCCGCCAAATCACCGCGGACCGCGCTCCCGGCCCTGCGCGCCCAGCTCCATGCGCTGGCCGATGCCTTCGCCGCGCCCACCGGACGCAGCGTCGCGGCCATGGTGGCGGCGGCCCAGTCCGAGACCGAACTCGCGAAGGCCTTCCGCAACGAGTTCATTGCGCGCAATCGCGACGCCACGCGCGCGCTGCTGGAGCGCTGCATCGCCGACCAGGCGATCGAAGCGCCAGACGACATGGAGCTCACGCTCGACCTCGTCTTCGGTCCCCTCTTCTATCGTCTGCTGATGGGCCACGCGCCGATCACGCGCGACTTCGTCGATCGGCTTCTGGAAACGGTCATTCACCCGCGCGGCTGATGCACCGGAAGCCGACATGGCTGGTCGTCGTGTCGATCTGCTCGGCGTGGCGCGCGGCCGGGCGATAGCGCTTGCAGTAGCTGGGGGCACAGAGATGCGAGCCGCCTTTCAGCACCTTGCGCGGGATGCGCACAGGGTCGCGCGGATCGTAGCTCTGCTCGAGCGTCGCCCCGCGCGGGTTCTCGGGCACGCAACAGGCCTTGGCGGCATCGGGCGCGTGTTTGGCGGCATACCAGTCGGTCGTCCATTCCCAGACGTTGCCGATCATGTCGTGCACGCCGTAGCCGTTGGGTTGGAAGGCGCGCACAGGTGAGGTACGGGCGAAACCGTCCTCGCGCGTGTTCTCTGCCGGAAAGCGGCCCTGCCAGGTATTGGCCATGTGGCGGCCTCCCGGCGTCAACTCGTCGCCCCAGGCGAACTCCGCGCCATCGAGCCCGCCGCGCGCCGCGAACTCCCACTCCGCTTCGGTCGGCAGCTCCTTGCCGGCCCATTTCGCATAGGCCTCTGCATCGCGGAAGGCGACCTGCACCACGGGATGATCGTCGAGGCCGCCAATATGGCTGCCCTTGCCGTAGGGACGCCGCCACGTGGCACCGAAGGTGAACCGCCACCACTGGCTCCAGTCGGCGAGATCGACCGGCTTCGACGGCGGCGTGAAGACCAGCCCGCCGGCCTTGAGCATCCCGGGGCGCGCGCCGGGATAGTCTTTCGGATCGGGATCGATCTCGGCCCAGGTGACATGGCCGGTGGCCTCGATGAACCGGCGGAACTCGGCATTGGTGACGGGCGTCTGGTC
>JBILYJ010000234.1:0-7623 GCA_044377795.1 Reyranella sp.
CGACCCGGTAGATCTCGGTCGAGAACAGTGCATGGAAGTCGGCCGCCCGCTGGCGCCGCAGGTACGACCAGGAGGCACGCGCGATGGCGCCGTAAGCCCTGACTCGCAGCGCCACGGCAAAGTCGAAGGAGAGGCGGGCCGTCACCATCTGCCGCATGCGACCGACCAGCGCGCGAGCCAGCACGATGGCCAGGAAGACCAGCAGCAGGCCGGTGAGGGTCCGGGGCAGGAAGGCGAAGAGACCCTCCTGCGGAGCGGCATCGGTCGCGCCGAGCGAATTCAGCAGGGGCACGAGCAGGGCGAGGCCCAGCCCGTCGGTGGCCCCCGCGAGCACGATCAGCAAGCTGAGGAAGACCAGACGTCCCGGTCCGGCCTGTCCGCTGCGCAGGCGCCAGGCCGCCCTCAGATCAGCCAGCATTTCGGTCAACCAGCATGGGCTGCGATCACATCCATGCCGCAGCGTATCAGGAGGATCGATGCCGCGCCTTCTACTCCGCAGCGGCGGCGAAGCGCAGGTCGGGCAGGGGCCGCGAGCGGTCGACCGGGGCACCGGCGTCGAACGTCTTCAGCTCGGGCATCACGGTGTCGGCGAACATCCGCATGTTCCGCGCCGCCTCCTCGTGCGGCATGCCGGCATAGGAGAAGACGCCGACATAGCCGCAATTGTTCGTCTGCTTGTGGATTGCCATGATCTTCTCATGGACCTGCTCGGGCGTGCCGTAGACCTGCAGGTCGGCAAAGAACTCGATGGCCTTCTGGTCGCCATAGACCGCGAGCTTCTCGTTCATCTTGGCGTAGTACTCGTAGCCGCGCTGGTTCTTCATGTGGGCGCCGGCGAACTGGTAGTGGTCGAGGACGGTGCGGTAGTAGCCGCCGATGTACTTCACCGCCATCTCGCGCGCCCGCTCGGCGCTCTCGTCGACGAAGGTCCAGCCGGCCGAGATCGGCTGCGGCGCATCGGTGCCGTTGATCTCGCGATACAGCGCATTGTACTCCGCGAGTTCCTTCTCGACCTCGCGCCATGGCTTCTGCGGAATGATCAGCAGGCCGACTCCGAGCCGCGCCATGATGCGCGCGCTCTCCGGCGAGACCGCGGCGGCATAGGTGCGGCCGCGGAAGCTCTTGAACGGCGTGGGGCGGATCTCGACCGGCGGCTGCCGGTAGTGCTTGCCCTCGTGCTCCATGACGCCGGTCTCGAGGCCCTTCAGCAGCGCCTCGCCGTATTCGACGAACAGCTCGCGGCTGTCGCCCATGTCGAGCCGGAAGCCGTCGAACTCGACCTTCCCGGCGCCGCGGCCGAGACCCAGGATCATGCGGCCGCCCGAAAGATGGTCGAGCATGGAGATTTGTTCGGCGACCCGCACCGGATCGTGCCAGGGCAGCACCACGACCATCGAACCCAGCCGCACGTGCCGGGTCCGGCCGGCCATGTAGGACAGGAACTGCACCACGTCGGGGCACATCGTGTAGTCGGTGAAGTGATGCTCGACCGACCAGATCGAATCGAAGCCCAGCGGCTCGGCCATGTCGGCCAGCGCCAGCTCGTTCAGGTAGATCTGGCGGTCGCTGAGCGCCCGGCCGGTGTTCTGGAAGACTGCAGCCATTCCGACATGCATGGCGTTACCTCCTGCTGGTTGCCGCATGGTAAACGTACGTTCACACGATTGGGAAGTGCCTGCCGATGCTTGATTCTGCCGTATTCCGCCGTCATATCCGCCCGATGCGCACCCTGCTCGCCGCTCTCTCCTCGGTTGCTCTCCTGACCCTCGGTCCCGTCCATGTGCAGGCCCAGGCGCCTGCCCTCGCTCAGGCGCCCGCGTCCAATCCGCAGGTTGCCGAGGTGGAACGCTACTTCAACGGCGTCCGCACGATGCAGGCCCGCTTCGTCCAGTCCAACCCGGGGGGCACGGTGGTGCAGGGCACTCTCTCGGTCAGCCGGCCCGGCCGTATGCGCTTCGAATACGATCCGCCCTCGCAGCTGAAGATCGTGGCCGACGGCAGCCAGGTGACGATGTGGGACATCGCCAACCGCGACTTCGGCCAGTGGCCGATCGGCTGGACCGCCGCCTCTTTCCTGGTGCGCGAGCCGATGGTGCTGCAGGGCGGCGACCTCACGGTCGAGAAGATCGAGCGTACCGACGGGATGCTGCAGCTCACCATGAGCCAGACCCGCAAGCCGAACGAGGGCAAGGTCATCGTGCGCTTGGGCGAGAACCCGATGGTGCTGCGCGGCTGGTCGATCATCGACAGCCGTGGCCAGCGGGTCGACGTTTCGCTGAACGGCCTGCAGACCGGCCTGCCGCTGGCTGCAAGCCTGTTCAAGTTCGATGGTCCTGACGCCGGCGCCATTCGGCGCGGCGCCAATTGAGTCTATAGTCCCCGCCGGAACTGGCGTGGGGATCTGAAGACGTGAGTGGACTGACGGTGAGGGTCTCGACCGAGGCCGACGTGGCGCGTTGTGCGGAAATCTACGGGCATCATGTGCTGCACGGCACGGCCTCCTTCGAGGTCGATCCGCCCGACCTCGCCGAGATGAGAAAGCGCCGCGCCGCGGTGCTCGATCTCGGCCTTCCCTATATCGTGGCCGCGAAGGAAGGGCGTCTGTTGGGCTATGCCTATGCCGGCCTCTACCGTACGCGTCCCGCCTAC
Organism: Reyranella sp.; assembly: GCA_044377795.1. Taxonomy (GTDB): domain Bacteria; phylum Pseudomonadota; class Alphaproteobacteria; order Reyranellales; family Reyranellaceae; genus Reyranella. The sequence continues at coordinate 2,650 of JBILYJ010000234.1, forward strand.
CGCTTCACCGTCGAGAACTCGATCTATATCGATAAGGATGCGATCGGGCAGGGCGTCGGCAAGGCGCTGCTGGTGCCGCTGATCGACCTGTGTGCCCGCGACGGCCGCCGCCAGATGATCGCGGTGATCGGCGATTCCGCGCATGTGGCGTCGATCAACCTCCACGCCGCCTGCGGCTTCTCGATGGTCGGCACGCTGAAAAGCGTCGGCTTCAAGTTCGGCCGCTGGCTCGACAGCGTCCTGATGGAGCGTCCGCTGGGACCGGGTGACACCATGCTGCCGGGCTGAGCATGCTTGAGAACCTAATCGGTTGGGTTTATAGTCGTTCTCGATGCCGACGGTCCTGAGGGCGGCCGGTCTTCGCTTCGTGATCTATCCGGGTGATCATCGACCGGCTCACGTCCATGTCATCGGGCAAGGTGGCGAAGCAGTCTTCAATCTGAACTGCCGCAGGGGCTTGCCGCTGTTGCGTGAAGTCTATGGGCTTTCCCGCAGCGACACGGCGCGTATCCGGGCGTTGGTCGTGATGAACAAATCGGTCCTGTGTGCTGCTTGGGAGTCGATCCATGGCGAAGCGTGACGAGTTCGAGCGGGCGCGCGCCCGCGGGCAGAAGCGGAAAGCCAACGAGCCCTTCGCCGTCGGCGTGCGCTACGACAGGCGGCAGCAGCGCGTGATCGTGCAGTTGAGTACAGGCCTTCTTGTATTGTTCGGGCCGGAGATGGTCGAAGGGCTGCAGGACGCAACGCCGCGGGATCTTCAGGAAATCGAAATCACCCCGTCGGGATTCGGGCTCCACTTCCCGCGGGTCGACGCCGACGTCTATCTGCCGGGACTGCTCAGCGGGGAGTCCGGCTCAAATCGGTGGATGGCCGCGAAGCTCGGCCAGCGGGGAGGAAGCGTGCGGAGCGCCGCAAAGACGGTTGCTGCTCGCGCCAACGGCAAGCTGGGCGGCCGGCCCCGCAAGAGCGAGGCGGCCTGACATGCGCCTGATCGACTATTTCGACCGCGGGGCGGATCTTTATCCGGAGCGGCATTGCCTGCATGACGGCACACGGGGCTGGACCTATCGCGAGGTGCGTGCCCAGACGCATCGCGTCGCCAACGGGCTGCTGGCCATGGGCCTCGGACGCGGTTCGAAGGCGGCCGTCTACAGCCCCAACCATGCGGCGGCCTATGCCTGCCTGCTCGGCATCGTGCGTGCCGGCATCACCTGGGCGCCGGTCAATGCGCGCAACGCGCTGGAGGAGAACCTCTACATCCTGAACAACACCGACGTGGAGGTGCTGTTCTATCATTCGAGCTTCGAGGACTATCTCGCGCGCATCCGCGAGGCCTGCCCGCGCATCACCGGCTTCATCTGCATCGACACGCCGTCCTTCGAGACATGGCTGGCGGCGCAGAAGGAAGAGGCGCCGGACCTGCCCGACGCGCCGGACGACGTCGCGTTCCTCGCCAGTTCGGGCGGCACCACCGGGCGGCCCAAGGGCGTGCAGATCACCAATGGCAACATCGAGACGATGAACTCGATCTTCTGGGCCTGCATGCCGGTGAAGTCGCCGCCGGTCCATCTGATGGTGGCGCCGATGACGCACGCGGCGGGCGTCTGCTCGTTCCCGCTGCTGGCCTTCGGCGGCACCAACATCTTCATGGGCACGGCCGACCCCGGCGGTATCCTGGCGGCGATCGAGAAGCACCGGGTTACGCATGTCTACATGCCGCCGACGCTCATCTACATGCTTCTCGCGCATCCTGACGTGGGCAAGTACGACTACAGTTCGCTGCAGCATCTCGTCTATGCCTCGGCGCCGATGTCGGTCGACAAGCTGGTCGAGGCCGTGAAGGTGTTCGGCCCCGTGCTGACGCAGACCTACGGACAGGCCGAGGCCTGCATGATCTGCACCTTCTTCTCGCCGGAAGACCACGTGGCGGCGTTGGAGAGCAACAACCGCCACCGGCTCGCGAGCGCTGGCAAGGTCTCGCCGCTGGTGCGGCTCGATGTGATGGACGATCACGGCAAGCTTCTGCCGCGCGGCCAGCGCGGCGAGATCGTCGTGCGCGGCAACCTCGTGATGAAGGGCTACTACAACAACGTCGAGGCGACGGCCGAGGCGTCGGCCTTCGGCTGGCACCATACCGGCGACATCGGCGTGATCGATGAGGACGGGTTCGTCTACATCGTCGATCGCAAGAAGGACATGATCATCTCCGGCGGCTTCAACGTCTTCCCCGGCGAGGTCGAGCAGGTCCTGTGGAGCCATCCCGCCGTGCAGGATTGCGCGGTGATCGGCATTCCCGACGAGAAGTGGGGCGAGGCGGTTAAGGCCGTCGTCGAGCTGAAGCCTGGCATGACGGTGGAAGCCGACGCGCTGATCCAGCTCGCCAAGGAGAAGCTGGGCGGCGTCAAGGCGCCGAAGTCGGTCGATTTCGTCGACACGCTGCCGCGCAGCCCCGTCGGCAAGGTGCTGAAGAAGACCCTGCGCGAACCGTATTGGGCCGGCCACGAGCGGAAGATCTGATGCGCGACTGGCTGCGGCGTCTCCCGCCCAACGTGCAGGGGGCGCTGTGGCTGGTGAGCGGCGGCTTCATCTTCACCTCGACGGGCGTGATGATCCGGCTGCTCTCCGAACAGATCGAGAGCGTCCAGACCGCCTTCTTCCGAGCGATTCTCTCCGTGGTGATGCTGCTGCCGCTGATGATGACGGGCCGCGTGAAGCCCTGGCTCAGCAAGCGCATCAAGGGCCATTTCTGGCGCACCTTCATGGGCACCACCTCGATGGTGCTGGGTTTCTACGCCATCTCGATGCTGCCGCTGGCCGACGCCACGGCCATCGCCTTTTCGCAGCCGCTCTTTTCCGTCGTCGTGGCGGCCGTCATCGCCAAGGAGAAGGTCCGCTGGCGACGCTGGACCGCGACGGTCGTGGGCTTCATCGGCGTGCTGGTGATGGTGCGGCCGGGCGAGGGCAGCCTGCAGCTCGGCGCGCTGGTGGCGCTGGCCAACGCCGCCTGCGTCGCCATCTCGATCCTGCTGGTGAAGCGGCTCTCGGATTCCGAATCGCCGCTGATGATCCTGACGCAGTTCGCGATCTTCTCGACCCTGCTGCTGGCACCGCCGGCGATCTGGGTCTGGCGCTGGCCCGACCTCTGGGGCTGGGTGCTGGCGGTCGGCATCGCCTCCACCGCCACGGTCGGTCAATACTTCTGGGTGCAGGCCTTCAAGGCCGGCGAGATGTCGGCCATCGCACCGTTCGAATACATGCGCCTGCCCTTCGCGGTGTTCATGGGCTGGCTGATGTGGAACGAGATGCCGGTCGTCTGGACCTATGTCGGCGCCGCCATCGTCATCGCCTCGGCGCTCTACATCGCCCATCGCGAGCATGCGGTCGCGCGCGAGCGGCGGCGCGCCGCCGCAGTCAGCCCGCCGGAGAAGCCTCCGGGCCGGTCCCCGTCTGGGCCTGCTCCTTGAGCAGCCAGGCCCGTGCCCGGGCGCGGTGCTCTTCCGTGATGTGCATGCGGGCGGCGGTGAAAGCCGCGACCATGATCGCGGCATCGTCGGTGAAGCCGAGGCCCAGCAGCAGGTCGGGAATGGCGTCGAACGGCAGCACGAAATAGGCCAGCGCCCCGAACAGGGTCGCGCGGATCGGCAGCGGCGTGGCGCTGTCGCTGGCGCAGTAGAAGGCGGCGACCGCGTCCTCGGTGAAGGGCACGCGACCCAGGTTACGGCGCGCCTTCTGCCAGAAGTTCCGGCGGACGGTGGTTTCGTTCCGGGCCAGGTCGGATGTGTCGCTCATGCCGGGAAAGGTTGGGTCGGCGGGCCCGCTTGGCAAGGGGGATGGAAATGCTAAAAGCGCCCAACCACGGAGGACACGGATGAACGTCAAGGGTCAGGCCGCCATCGTCACGGGCGGCGCGTCGGGTTTGGGCGGCGCGACGGCGTCGGCACTGGCGGCCGCGGGCGCCAAGGTCGCCATCTTCGACCTGCAGGACGAACTGGGTGAGCAGAAGGCCAGGGAAATCGGCGGTCTCTTCGTGAAGACCAACGTCGCCGACGCCGCCAGCGTCGAGGCCTCGGTGAAGACCGTCGTCGAGAAGCTGGGCACGCCGCGCGTTGTCGTGAACTGCGCCGGCATCGGCCGGTCCGGCCGCACCATCTCCAAGTCCGGCCCGCACGACCTGGCGATGTTCGCCCAGGTCATCCAGGTCAATCTGATCGGCACCTTCAACGTGATCCGCATCGCGGCCTACGCCATGAGCCAGTCGGAGCCGCTGGACGGCGGCGAGCGCGGCGTCATCGTCAACACCGCGTCGGTCGCGGCCTTCGACGGCCAGATCGGCCAGGCGGCCTACTCGGCCTCGAAGGGCGGCGTCGTCGGCATGACCCTGCCGATCGCGCGCGACCTCGCGAGCCTCGGGGTGCGCGTCTGCACCATCGCGCCGGGCCTGTTCCTCACGCCGATGATGATGAGCCTGCCGGCGGAAGCGCAGAAGAGCCTCGGCGCCCAGGTGCCGTTCCCCTCGCGCCTCGGCGATCCCAAGGAATATGCCCAGCTCGCCATGAGCATCGTGGAGAATCCCATGCTGAACGGCGAGACGATCCGTCTCGACGGCGCCATCCGAATGGCGCCGAAATAAACGGCCAGGAGGGCGTTCCGATGCGGTTTCCGACGTTGCTGACGGCGGTGGTCGTATTGGCCACCGTCGCCACCCCCGCCCGTGCCGAGCCGCGCTGGCTCGCCTGCAAGGTCACCGACCAGGGCGGGCAGGTGCGCAATTTCAGTGTCGTGTTCGACGATCGGCGCAACACGGTCGGAGTCTGGGACGGAATCTCGATGGCCGAGGGGACGAGCGTGGTCATCACGTTCCAGGCGCTGCGAGCGACCTTTCCCAACTTTTCGATGACCTACAATCGCAACGACGGCGCCTTCTCGATGACGCCGCTCGGGGCCAACTATGGCGGCCTGCTGCACGGCGAATGT
>JBILYJ010000235.1:0-7622 GCA_044377795.1 Reyranella sp.
GTCGGTCGGCGGCGCCTTTGCCGCCGAAATGGCGGCGATCTTCCCAGGCCACGTCCGGCGGCTCGCGCTGATCGCCCCCTTCGGCTTGTTCGACGACCGGGAGCCGGCGGCGGACCCTTGGGCGCAGCGCAAGGACGTGCTGCCCGCGCTGATGTGCGCCGATCCCGCCAACTGGGACGAGTTGGTCACCCCACCCGAGGGCGCCAATTCGGTGGAATGGCCGATCGAGATGACCCGGGCCTCGGAGGCCGCCGCGCGGGCCTTCTGGCCGCTCGGGAACACGCGCCTGGAGAAGCGGCTGGGGTTGATCTCGGCGCCGACCCTGATCCTGTGGGGCGACCGCGACGCCATCCTGCCGCCCAGCTATGCTGGCAAGTTCGCCCATGGAATCAATAAGGGGAGCAAAGGCGCGGCCCGGGTCGAAACCGTGGAGAACGCCGGCCATCTGGCCTATCTCGACCAGCCCGATGCGGTCGCGAGGGCCGTATTGGGCCATTTTGCCTGACAGGCTCACGCCCTTGGTGGTTGCTTCGCCGGTTCGGATCGCTATTGTCCGGCGCGTTAGGGTTTTGCGAGGTAAACGGCAATGACGATCCGTTCGATGAAGATGACCGCAGGCGCTTCCCTGTTCGCAGCCGTTCTGGCGATCGGCGCGAGCCTGCCCGAGCGGCAGGCATCGGCCCAGGTGAGGCCTGTGCCGCGCGAGGGCGTGGCCTTCAACGACGTGGTCACCCAGCGGGTCAAGATCGAGTCGGTCGACAGCGAGAGCCGCACCGTGGCCTTCACCCTGCCGAACGGCCAGCTCGTGATCCTGCCGGCGGCCGACAGCGTCAAGAACCTGGATGCGATCGACGACGGGTCGATGGCCAACATCACCTACTCCGAGGTGGTGACCATGCTGAACCTTCGCCAGAAGGGCCCCGGCGCCCAGCTCGCGCGCAAGGACCAGATGGCTCAGACCCCGAACCAGACCGACGTCGAGGCCGGCCGCTTCACCCTCACCGTGGTTGGCGTCGACCTCGCCAAGAACATGGTCTCGGTGATCGACGGCCGCGGCGGCGCGGTCCGCACCTATACGGCCAACTCGATCGCCAAGCAGGACATGCTGAAGAAGATCAAGGTCGGCGACGTCGTGATCGGCATGACGACCCCGCTGACAATCACCGCCCTGTCGCCGGCTCGCTAGACGCTCTGGACTGAAGTTCAAACGGCCGGCATCCGCCGGCCGTTTTCTTTTGGAATGTCAGCGAACGGCGACATCCTCCCAGAAGCCGATCCAGTGATCGACCGCCTGCATGCGCGCCTGCGGGGCTTCATAGGACCAGGCGGCGCGCGGGCTGAGCGCCTCGCCCTCCACGACGTCATAGAACTGAACGCCGTGCGGACATTGAAGGTCGCCGCCCGTCCTGGGCGTCTGCCTCAGCAAGTCCATGCGCACCGCTTCACGCGGGAAATAGTGGTAGCCGTCGACTTCCAGCGTGCGGTCGCTCTCGGCAATCACCTTGCCCTGCCACACGGCGTTCATGGCTGCCCTCCCTTTCTGAATGCACATCACTCGTATCGATGCCGATCGCACACCCGGACCAGAACCCATTTTGCTGGCGAGCTGTGAACAGCCCTGCGACCCGGTCAGCCCGCGGGCTGGCCAGCGTGGCTGGATTCAGAATGACGGGCTGATGTCGCAGCATGGGACTCACCAGCAGCGCCAGGCGCCTGCCAGCCGGGGTGGGCGTCCTCCCAGGCGATGGCACGGTCCATCTCGGCCACCACCCGCCGCGCGAACGGCCCCATGTGCAGGTAAAAGATGCAAATCCGCACCACCGCCTGGAACGCCGAGGGATTGTGGATCAGGCAGTCCGCCACCGTGCGGCAGATCTCACTGAACAGGCGTGGGTCACGTATCGCCACCTTCCACAGACTCCCGACCACAATCTGCAACTCGACCATGCTGACGCCGCCGAGCCCGACCGCCGCGTAAAGGGCGTGGAAAAGCCGGCGCGGGCCTTGCGGCTTTCCCGCCGGAGGTGCGAGCGTCGCATCCGCCGCGGACTGGGCGTCGAGCGGTGCCGTGCCGGGTTGGCGCGGTGGCCGGAAGCCGTGAAGCAGCCGCCCGAGGCGGCGGGCACGCCGGAAATAGGCCGCCTGGTCATAGATTTCGGCAACGATAGTACGCTGGTCGACAAGGATGTCGCGGCGGGGCCTGAGGGTACGGAAATTGAGTCCTTGGGTCGTCTGGTCATTGGGTGCGGCCTCGCCCTCATGGCGGCCGATCGTCATGTCCATGCGCCCTTCTCGCACCAGGCGCCGCGTCAGCTGGGTATTCGGCAAGGCGTAGAGCAGGCCGACCATGCAGACCGGGATGGCCGTCTGCTCGATACAGTCGATCATCGGCCGGGCTATCGACCTCTTTTCGCTGTCGAAGCCGACGATGAAACCGGCCGAAACAATCATTCCGCTGCGGTAGAGTTTGTGGACGCTGTCGGCCAGGCTGCGGCGGGTATTCTGCTTCTTCTGGGCCTGGACGAGGGTGTCGGTGTCGGGGCTCTCGATGCCGACGAAGATCCAGAAGAAGTTGGCCCGCCGCATCATCTCCAGCAGGGCGTCGTCATCGGCCAGGTTGATCGAGGCCTCGGTGGAGAACTTGAACGGGTAGCCCCGCGCCTCCTGGAAGGCGATCAGCCGCGGCAAGAGCTGGCGCAGGGCCTTCTTGTTGCCGATCAGGTTGTCGTCGACGAAATCGACCTGGCCCCGATAGCCCGATTCCCACAGGGCGCAGAGCTCTGCCAGCACCTGATCCGCGGTTTTCACCCTGGGCCGGCGCCCGTAGAGTTCGATGATATCGCAGAATTCGCAGTTGAACGGGCAGCCGCGGGAGAACTGCACGGCGAAGTACATGTAGTGTCGCGGATTCAGGAGATCGAAGCGAGGGATCGGCGAGGTCGTCATATCGACCGAGAACGGCTCGGCCTTGAAGTCGCCTCGCCGCTCGCCGGATTCCCAAGCGGCTACGAATTCGGCCATCACCGCCTCGACTTCGCCGAGCACACGAAACTCAGCCGCAGCGTATTTTTCTGGTGACGAGGTCGGGTCGGGCCCACCCACGACCACAGGCCTGCCACGAGCCTGGGCAAGGGCGATTACGGCCAGGGTGTCGGAATACTGGGGCAACATGCCGCCGGTCATCACCACGTCTGCCCAGTCCAAATCCTCGTCAGACAGGGCCTCGACATTGCGGTCGATCAGCCGGCAGGTCCAAGACGCCGGCAGCAGGGCCGCCACGGTGACCAACCCCAGCGGGATGGACGGATAGCGCTCGCCGCCGACCCGCAAGTTCCAGAAGGAATCCCCGAACCGCGGGACGACCAGCAAGGCCTTGCAAGGGCTCATGCGACGTTCTCCGGAGAGACGGCCCATCTGGCCGTCCGGAACCGCAAACGAGTAAACAGAGATGCCTCCACCACTGATTCGGCGGTCGACCAGAGAAAGGTCGGGATCGCGGCACGGGGCGATGCTTTGTAGCTCACCGTCTTGCCGAAGTTGCTGATCGTGCAGCCGGAAATCATTGACTGCATTTCGATACCGTGCGGCCCCTCTTCGAGGTTGAGCCGTCCGGAAAAGCCATCAAGAAGCATCTTCGTCACGCCGTACATCGTGTTGCCCGGCATATGAACCGACATTCCCCGGATGCCCCCTTGAGGCCGCGGAAACCGTAACATTGTGCCGGATTCCGGGGAAGCCATGAGATGACGCTGGAGCCGTAGAACTCAAGCGTGAAGCGGCGGTCGAAATCGAGCAGCAAAGGGTCCGATTGTGCTTCACTTCCTGCCAGCACCATCTTCGCTCCCCAATCCGATCAAATAAAACGCCGACTCCAGGGGCTTTGAAGGATTCGGATTGGCTCGGTTCAATGGTTCATGCGGGAAATGCGGTCTCAATACTCGTCGCGGCGCTTCACCCAGTCCATCGTAAAGGGAAGCCCCTCCTCGTCGCGCCCCTTCGAGGTCAGATCCAGCAAGTGGTAAGCGCCGTTCAGCATGTCGACGCCGCGCGCGTAGGTCGAATAGGTGTGATAGATGGCGCCGTCCTCACCGCGGCGGAAGGCGCTGACCCCGGGCATCTCTCCCGGCCCGACCTTCATCGTCCCGAAATTATAGTCCAGCTCGGCTTCACCGGGCCGCGAACTCACCTTGTAGTCGAAGTTGAAGTCGCCATCTCCGGACGACACCCAGCGGAAGCTCCACCCCATCCCCCTGGCGTACGCTTCGAGCATGGCGAGCGGCGCGCGTGAGACCGCGACCAGCGCCGTATCGCGATGCGCGAGATGCACGTCGATGCCGTTGAAGTTGTCGGCCCAGAAGGAGCAGCTCTTGCAGGCCTCGCTCCAGTCCGGGCCGAACATGAGATGATAGACCAGAAGCTGGCCATGGCCGTCGAACAGATCGGCCAGTCTCACCCGGCCTTCGGAAGCGTCGAAGAAATACTCCTTCTCGATCCGCTCCCAGGGCAGGGCGCGGCGCTGGCGCGACAGCTCGTCCCGCAGCCGGGTGAATTCCTTCTCCTTCGCGAGGAAGTCGCGGCTGGCGGCAAGCCACTCCTGGTGGGAGACGGCAGGGTGAGCGGTCATGCGGTCCTCCCGAGAAAGGCGACGAGCTTGTCGAAGCTGCCGGCCCAGCCCTCGTTATGGCAGGCGAAGTCTTCGGCATCGACAAACGGACCGTGGATCAGGGTGAGTTCGGTGCGGTCGCCCAGGGCGCGCAGCTCGACCCTCACCGTCGTCTCGTGGCTGCGCGCCCGGCTGTAGTCGCCATCGGCGTGATGCGCCCAGGTGAAGACCAGCCGCTCGGGCCGGACGACCTCGAGATAGACACCCGACGAAGCGAAGACGCCGTGCTCGTTGCATCCATCGATGCGCCAGGTGCCGCCGCGCCGCGCATCGACCTCGCACAGCGTGATCTCCACGCCCGGCGGGCACATCCACCGCACGAACTGGTCGCGGTTCACCCAGGCATCGAACACGCGCTCACGCGGCGCGTCGAACACCCGGTTGAGGTGCAGCGTGCTGTTATCGAGCCTTGCGTCGGGCATCTGACTTTCCTTTCGTCGGCTTGGCATCAGCGGGTTCGGTGCTCTTCAGGAAAGCGTCGAGCCGGTCGAAGCTCGCCTCCCAGAACCTGCGGTAATGCTCGATCCAGTCGGCCGCCGCGCGCAGGCCCTCGCCGCGCAATTCGCAGCGACGCCACTGCGCATCGGCATGGCGTTCGATCAGACCGGCCTCGGTCAGCACCTTGAGATGGCGCGACACGGCCGGCAGCGACATGTCGAAAGGCTCGGCCAGTTCGCCGACCGTGGCACCGCCACTGGCGAGTCGCCCGAGGATCGCGCGCCGCGTGGGATCCGCGAGCGCCGAGAAGGTCTGGGAGAGAGAATCCATATTTAACACATATGTTAAATAAAGAAGTTGTTCAAGTGATCACCTCCCGCGTCGTCGACCCGCGGGATTGCGCCAGCGCATCATCTCGGCACGAGATTGCAGGACGTGGCAGCGACTCCTATGAAAGCGCGCCCCACACGGAGTTGAAGCGAATGGAGTCGATCTACCGCGTCGAAGGCGCCCTTGCCGAAACGAGCGCGTTCGCCGGCGGGCCGTGGAGCCCCAAACTGCAGCACGGCGCGGCGCCCTCGTCGCTGATCTGCTGAGCGGTCGAGCACCTGCCGTCACCAGTGCCGATGCGCGTCGCCCGCCTCACTGTCGACCTGATGCGGCCGGTGCCCGTGGCACCGCTCACGATCGAGACCGACATCGTCCGCGAAGGCCGCAAGATCCAGCTCGTGTCGGTGCGGCTGCTGGCCGACGGCGCGGAAGTCGTGCGGGCAAGCGCGCTGCGCATCCGCATCGATCCCAAGGAAATGCCAGCAGTCGCCAGCGGGCCGCCGGTCGAGCTTCCGGTGCCTGAGCACTGTAGCCCGCCCGACTTCTTCGCGACCGAAACGCCGTTCCTCAAGGGCATCGAGATGCGCACTGCCAAGGGCGGCTTCCGCATCCCCGGCCCGGCCGCCGTGTGGTATCGCGCGACGCGCCCCCTCGTGGAGGGTGCGGGGATTTCGCCGCTGATGCGGGCGGTCATCGCGGCCGACTTCTGCAACGGCACCTCGTCGGTCTTCGACATGAGCGACTGGACGTTCATCAACGCCGACCTGACCGTCAGCCTCGGTCGCGAGCCGGTTGGAGAGTGGGTGCTGCTCGACGCGGAGACCTGGATCGGCCCGGACTCGGTCGGCATCGCCGCCGCGCGGCTCGCCGACCGGCAGGGCTATTTCGGCCGCGCCGTGCAGAGCATCATCTTCGAAAAGCGTTGAGGCTCATCGAAGTACGCCACCTCACTTCGCCTCGCCCAGCGCATCAGAATGCGCTAGCCGCGCTTCCAGCTCGTGCCCTTCGGCCCGTCCTCGAGGATCACGCCTTTGGCCTTGAGGTCGTCGCGGATGCGGTCGGACTCCTTGAAGTCCTTGGCCTTGCGCGCCGCCTGACGGGCCGCGATGGCGGCCTCGATCTCCGTATCGGAGGGACCTTCGACCGCCGCCGCCGGCGTCCAGCGGAACCATGCTTCCGGATCCTGCTGCAGCAGGCCGAGTGCCGAGGCGCCCGCCTTCAGCTCCGACGGATCACGCAACTGGTGCAGCGCGCTGATGGCGAGCGGCGTGTTGAGGTCGTCCGACAGCGCCTCCTCGACCGAAGCCGGGATGGACCTCTCCTCCAGTGCCTTGCCGCGCAACAGGCCGTACCAGCGATCGAGCGTTCCCTTGGCCTGAGCCAACCCCTCGGGCGTGAAGTCGAGCGGCTGGCGATACTGCGCCGACAGCAGCAGCAGCCGGATCACCTCGCCGGGATACTGGTCGAGCAGCTCGTGCACGGTGAAGAAGTTGCCGAGCGACTTGCTCATCTTCTCGCCGGAGATGTTCAGGAAGCCGTTGTGCATCCAGTACTTCGCCATGATGGCGTGACCGAAGGCGCTGCGGCTCTGCGCGATCTCGTTCTCGTGGTGCGGGAAGATGAGGTCGAGGCCGCCGGCATGGATGTCGAACGTCTCGCCGAGCAGCGCACTGCTCATGGCGGAGCACTCGATATGCCAGCCCGGACGACCGCGGCCCCAAGGGCTCGGCCAGCCCGCCTGCGCGTCGGTGGAGGGCTTCCACAGAACGAAGTCGGCGGCGTCCTTCTTGTAGGGCGCGACCTCGACCCGCGCGCCGGCGATCAGCTCGTCATGCGAGCGGCGCGACAGCCGGCCGTAGTCTTCCATGCTGGGCACGTCGAATAGCACATGGCCTTCCGCTTCATAGGCATGGCCCCGCGCGATCAACCGCTCGATCAGCGCGATCATCTCGCCGACATACTTGGTGGCGCGCGGCTCGGCGTCGGGCGACAGCGCCCCGAGACGGCTCATGTCACTCTGATAGGCGGCGGCCGTGCGCTGGGTCAGCGCGTCGATCGATTCCCTGTTCTCGGCGGCGCGCACCATGATCTTGTCGTCGATGTCCGTGATGTTGCGGACGTAGGTCACGCGCGGGTAGCGGCGCTTCAGCAGCCGGTACAGCACGTCGAACACGACGACTGGCCGCGCATT
>JBILYJ010000006.1:0-28854 GCA_044377795.1 Reyranella sp.
CCGCTGCTGGCCGCGGCGGCGGTTTGCGCGCCGATCGACCTGTCAGCGACCTGCCGCCGGATGCTCGAGCGCCGCAATTTCATCTACCATCGCCATCTGCTGGGAATGATGAAGATTGAAGCCACCGCACCGGGCGCGCAGCTTCAGGAGAGCGAGAGGTCTGCGATCCTCGGATCCCGCACCATATGGGAATACGACGAGGTCTTCATTGCGCCCCGTCACGGCTTCGCCGGCGCCGAAGACTATTACGAGCGCTGCAGGCCGGTTCGCTTCATGGGAGACATCCGCGTCCCGACCCTGGTGCTGGGAGCTCTGGACGATCCCTGGATTCCGGGCGCGCTGTACACGAGCTACGATTGGGCGGCCAACAAGGCGCTGATGCCGCTGCTGCCGCTGTGGGGCGGCCATGTCGGGTTCCACGGCTCGGGCAGCCGGCTTCCGTGGAGCGCCCAGGCGGTCGCGAGATTTTTCGAGGCCAGGTACGCGTGCCCGAAACAGGCCTCACTCAGGACATGATGCGGCGCTGATCATCGGGCAGTCGAGACCGTAATGAGGATCTTCGGACATGGGTGAGGCAGAGCCAATGGCGATGATCGTGGGCGTGGCCTGTTCCGTGGTCGCACTCGTGCTGGCATGGCGCGCCTATCGCGGCGCGTCGGAAGAGCAGGAGCAGCGCAAGCGCGACCGTGAGGACCGCGACCGTCTTTAGGAGAGGGTCAGCGGCTCGGCGGGCGGCCCATCGCGCAGCAGCGCGGACAGGCGCGTGCCGAGCTCGAACGGTTCGAAGCGCTCGGCCGAAGCCGCGATCTCGTCGGCGGTCCACCAGCGGTGGCCCAGCGTCCAGCTCCGTTCCTTTTCGTCGAGACCGGAAGTGTCGATTTCCGTGCGGTCGGTGCGGGCCAGGAAGAAGCGCTCCTTGTGCAGCACGTCCTTGCCACGCCAGCTCATGACGCGCTCGCGCTTCCATACCCAGCGCGGCGTATCGACTACCGGCAGCTTGGTTTCCTCGCCGGCCTCGCGTACGGCGGCCTGCGCGTAGTCCTCGCCGGGGTCGACCATGCCGCCGATCATCACCCAGAAGGGATCGAAGAACGGACTGGCCGGATCGAAGACCTGGGGATCGTGGACGTTGAAGAGGAACAGCCGGTCCTGCGGATCGAGCAGGATCAGCCGGGCCGACGGGCGTTCTATCATTTGGACTTGAGCAGCCGCGCCGCGTCGATAGCACCGTAGGTCAGGATGCCGTCGCAGCCGGCGCGCTTGAAGCCGGTCAGCGTCTCGATCAGCACCTTGTTCCAGTCGAGCCAGCCGCGATCGGCGGCGCCCTTCAGCATCGCGTACTCGCCGCTCACCTGGTAGGCGTAGGTCGGCACGCCGAACGCGTCCTTCACGCGGCGCACGATGTCGAGATAGGGGAGGCCGGGCTTGACCATCACCATGTCGGCGCCTTCCTCGATGTCGAAACCCACTTCGCGCAGGGCCTCGTCGGTGTTGGCGTAATCCATCTGGTAGGTCTTCTTGTCGCCCTTCAGGGCGCCGGAGCTGCCGATGGCGTCGCGGAACGGGTTGTAGAAGGCCGACGCGTATTTGGCGGCATACGACATGATCTGTTCGTGCTGGTAGCCCTTGGCGTCGAGGGCCGCGCGGATGGCGCCGATGCGGCCGTCCATCATGTCCGACGGCGCCTGGATGTCGGCGCCGGCCTCGGTCTGCACGATCGCCTGCTTGACCAGCGCCTCGACCGACTCGTCGTTCAGGATGCGCCCGTCGCGGACTATGCCGTCATGGCCGTCGCTGTTGAACGGGTCGAGCGCCACGTCGCAGACGATGCCGATGTCGGGAACGGCCTTCTTCACTGCGGTGATGGCGCGGCAGACGAGATTGCCCGGGTTGTAGGCCTCGCGCGCGTCGGGCGTCTTCGCCTTGGGATCGGTCTCCGGGAAGATCGCGATGGCGGGAATGCCGAGGTCGCGCGCTTCCTTTGCCGCCTCTGCGAACAGGTCGATCGAGAGGCGGTCGACACCCGGCATGGAGGCGACCGGCGTGCGGGCGTTCTGGCCCTCCTGGACGAAGACCGGCCAGATCAGGTCGTCGACGGACAACTTGTGTTCGGCGACGAGCCGGCGGGACCACTCCTCACCGCGATTGCGGCGCAGGCGGGTCGTGGGATAGCGGCCGAGGGTCGTGAAACGGGCAGACATGATCCGCCTTATCGCGCGAACCCGTGGGGGCCGCAATGCGGCTCCTTTTCCTGCAGAAAGGTGGCGCCAGAGTTGATACGGTCCTGCCGATGGATTTCACGCTTTCAGAAGACCAGCAGGCCTTCCGCGATACGGCCCGGCAGTTCGCAACGGAGCGCATGCTGCCGCAGGCCGCGCGCTGGGACGCCGAGAAGATCTTTCCGGAGGAGGTGCTGCGGGAGGCCGCGGCCCTCGGCTTCGGTGGCATCTATGTGCGCGAAGATGTGGGCGGCAGCGGCCTCAGCCGGTTCGATGCGGCCCTGATCATGGAAGAGCTGGCGTCGGCCTGTCCCAGCACGGCGGCCTACATCTCCATCCACAATATGGCTGCCTGGATGATCGACGCCTTCGGCGACGACGAGCAGCGCCAGCGCTTCCTGCCGAGGCTCTGCTCGATGGAGCATTTCGCAAGCTACTGCCTGACAGAACCGGGCGCCGGGTCGGACGCGGCGGCGTTGTCGACAAGGGCGGAGCTTCAGGGCGACCACTATGTGCTGAACGGCACCAAGGCGTTCATTTCCGGCGGCGGCCGCAGCGATATCTATGTCGTAATGCTGCGTACCGGCGGCCCGGGCGCCAGTGGCGTCTCGGCCCTGGTGGTCGAGGCGGGAACGCCCGGCCTCTCGTTCGGCAAGCAGGAGAACAAGCTCGGCTGGAACAGCCAGCCGACGGCCTCGGTGATCTTCGAGAACTGCCGGGTGCCGGTGGCCAACCGGCTGGGACCCGAAGGGCACGGCTTCAAGATCGCGATGATGGGTCTCGACGGCGGACGCATCAATATCGGCGCCTGCTCGCTGGGCGGCGCGCGCGCCTGCCTGGAGACGGCCTCGCGGTACGTCCTGGAGCGCAAGCAGTTCGGCAAGCCGCTGGCCGACTTCCAGGCGACCCAGTTCAAGCTCGCGGACATGGCGACGGAGCTGGACGCGGCGCGGCTGATGATCTGGCGGGCGGCTTCGCTGCTCGACCAGAAGTCGCCAGAGGCGACGCAGGCCGCCGCGATGGGCAAGCGCTTCGCGACCGACATGGGCTTCCGGGTGGTCAACGAGGCGCTGCAATTGCATGGCGGATACGGCTACTTGAAGGATTTCCCGCTGGAGCGCTATCTCCGCGATCTGCGCGTGCACCAGATCCTCGAAGGCACCAACGAGATCATGCGCGTGATCATTTCGCGCCGTTTGTTGATGGGATGAAGAATGTCCGAAGCTGAAATTCTGTTCGATGTGAAGGACGGGCTGGGCGTCATGACGCTCAATCGTCCGAAGGTCCTCAACTCGCTGTCGCACGGCATCATCCTCGAGATGGAGCGCGTGATGCCGGAGTGGGAGAAGGATCCTTCGATCAAGGCGGTGGTCCTGCGCGGCGCCGGCGACCGCGCCTTCTCCGCCGGCGGTGACGTGGCGGGCCTTTACCGCGAGATGCGCGACAATCCCTCGGGCACCCTGCGGCGCGACTTCTTCCGCGACGAGTACATCGTCAACCGCCGCATCTATCGCTACGCCAAGCCCTGGATCTCGCTGATCGACGGCATCAACATGGGCGGTGGGGTCGGCCTGTCGGCGCACGGTTCGCACTCGGTGGTGACGGAGAAGTATCTCTTCGCCATGCCCGAGACCACGATCGGCCTCTTCCCCGATGTCGGCGGCGGCTATTTCCTGACGCGCCTGCCGGGTGCGCTGGGCACCTTCCTCGCGCTCACCAGCTACCGTCTCAAGGCCGCTGACGCGGTCTGGGCCGGAATCGCGCACGCCTTCGTGCCGAGCGCAAAGATTGACGACCTGCAGGCGGCGCTGGGCGCGGCGGACCTGTCCGGCCCGCGCGCCGACGAGAAGGTCGATGCCGTCATCGCCCGGTTCCAGGCGGATGCCGGCGAACAGACCCTGCCGGCGCTCATGCCGGAGATCGATCGTTGCTTTTCGGCCGAGACGCTGCAGGAGATCGTCGCCAGTTTGAAGAAGTCGAACAGCGAGTTCGCGCAGAAGCAGCTCGCGGCTCTGATGAAGCTCTCGCCGCTCTCGATGGCGATCACGCTGGAGCAGCTCAAGCGCTGCGCCAACCGGTCGTTCGAGGACACGATGACGATCGAATATCGCATTTCGCAGCGCTGCATGCAGAAGGGCCACGACTTCTTCGAGGGCGTGCGCGCGCTGCTGATCGACAAGGACCAGAAGCCGCAATGGAATCCTCCGACGATCGACGGCGTCAGCCGTGCCCTGGTCGAGGAGCACTTCCAGCCGGTGTCCAACGACCTGTTCTTCGACTAGGCGGCAGCAAGCAAAAACGGAGGAAACCATGGCGAAGATCGCCTTCATCGGTCTCGGCAACATGGGCGGCCCGATGGCCGCCAACCTGGCAAAGGCCCAGCACCACGTCGTGGCGTTTGACCTGTCGGACGCGGCCGTGAACGCCGCTGTGGAGAAGGGCGCGCACAAGGCCGCGTCTGCCGCCGAGGCGGTGAAGGGGGCGGAGATCGTCGTCACCATGCTGCCCGCCGGCAAGCATGTGCGTGAGGTCTACGAGAAGGACGTCCTGCCGAACGTCGCCAAGGGCACGCTGCTGATCGACTGCTCGACCATCGACGTCGAAAGCGCGCGCCACGTGGCGGCCCTGGCGGAGAAGGCCGGCATGGACATGGTCGACGCGCCGGTCTCGGGGGGCGTCGGCGGCGCCACCGCAGGCACGCTGACCTTCATGGTCGGCGGCAGTGAGGCGTCGTTCGCCAAGGCCAAGCCGATCCTTGAGAAGATGGGCAAGAACATCGTTCTCGCCGGTGCGAGCGGCGGCGGCCAGGCCGCCAAGATCTGCAACAACATGATCCTGGGCGTGTCGATGATCGCCGTCAGCGAGGCTTTCATGCTGGCCAAGCGCCTTGGCCTCGACGCGCAGAAGCTGTTCGACGTGGCCTCCACCGCGTCGGGCCAGTGCTGGGCGCTGACCAACTATTGCCCGGCACCCGGCCCGGTGCCGGCCTCTCCGGCCAACCGCGACTACCAGCCCGGCTTCACGGCCGCGATGATGCTGAAGGACCTGATGCTGGCCCAGCAGGCGGCCAGCGCGGCCGGCGCCAGCACGCCGCTCGGTGCCGAAGCCGCCCAGCTCTTCAGCCTGTTCGTGAACTCCGGCAACGGCGCCAAGGATTTCTCCGGCATCATCAAGATGCTGGACGGCAAGTGAGGGCCGTATGATCACGCTCTACGACCTGGCGTTCGAAGACGATCGACGGCCCAGCCCCTTCTGCTGGCGCGCCAAGTTCGCGCTCGCGCACAAGGGCCTCGACTACACCAACGTGCCGATGGGCTTCACGGAAAAGGAGAAGATCGCCTTCGCCGATTCCAAGACCGTGCCGGTGATCAAGGACGGCGAAAAGCCGGTCAAGGACAGCTGGGCGATCGCCGTCTATCTCGACGACATGTACCCGGAGAGACTGCTGCTGAAGAGCGAGATGGGCCGGTCCTACGCGCGCTTCATCAACGGCTGGACGGACACGGTGGTCAATGCCGCGATCTTTCCGCTGATCGTCGGCGACCTCTACGATCGGGTGCGGCCTGAGGACAAGGAATACATCGCCGAGTCGCGCGGCGCGCGGCTGGGGACGAAGGATTTCGCCTCCTTCCAGACGCAGGCCCGGGAGAAGGGGCTGGCGGCTTTCCGCGCCTCGCTCGAGCCGGCACGCCGGGCGCTGCGAGAGCAGAAGTTCCTGTCGGGCGCCGAGGCGGCCTATCCGGACTACATCCTCGCGGGCACCTTCATGTGGCCGCGCACGATCAGCCCGCTCGAGCTGCTGGAAAAGGACGATCCTGTGTATTCGTGGCGTGAACGGATGCTGGATCTTTTCGACGGCATGGCCCGCAAGGCGAAGGCTGCGTAATGCCGGACACCAGTACCAAGCCGTTCGACCCGGCCGAGCATCGCTTCGGTCCGGCCCACTGGTTCGAGGATCTCGTAGTCGGCCAGAAGTTCTACATCAACTCGCGCACCCAGACGGAGGCGCTTTTCTCGGCCTTCCAACTCGCCAGCGGCGACAATCATCCGATCCACTACGATCGCGAGTACTGCAAGGCGCTGGGGCACCGGGACATGCTGGCCCATGGGCTGCAGGTCGCCATCCAGGGCGCGGCCGGCGGCGGCATCTTTCCGCATTTCGTGGGCGAGTCGCTGGTCGGTTTCCTCGAACAGTCCTCGCGGTTCCTGAAGCCGGTCTATGTCGGCGACACGCTGTATCCGATGCTCGAGGTCACCGAGCTCAAGGCCGGACGCACCACCGGCGTTGCTGTCCTGAAGCTCACCATTCACAACCAGAAGGGCGAACTGGTGTGCGATGGCGAGCACAAGTATCTTGTGAAGAAGCGGCCGCAATAGAGACGGCAGGAGGAGAGAACATGATCGGCGTCATCGCGAAACTGACCATCAAGCCTGGCACGAACGCAGACTTCGAGGCGACCATGAAGGCGCTTCAGGCCAAGGTTCATGCCGACGAGCCCGGCAACAAGCTCTATGCGCTGCACAAGACGGCCGACGTTAACGTTTATGTCATGCTGGAGCGCTACGAGAACCAGGCGGCGCTGGAGGCCCATCGGGCTGCGCCGCACTTCAAGGAACTCGGCCGCAAGCTCGGCGACTATCTCGCCGGCCGTCCCGATGTCCAGGTGATGGAAGAAGTCTAAGCGACCCAAGGGGCGAGTGAGCGCATGGAAGGGCTTTTCCGCCGCCATACCAAACCCGGCACGGCACCCGGCACGCTGGCCGGGCGCGCGCCGGTTGCGGATGAAGCGCTCGATTTCACCCTGGTCGAGTACACGGCGGACGAGCTCGAAGTCCTGCACGAGGTGGAAGTGGACCAGTGCCGCTTCCATCTCGGTACGCCCGGGCATACCTGGATCGACGTCGGGGGGCGGCCCAGCTCGGAAATGCTGCGCAACCTCGGCATGGCATTCAATCTGCATCCACTGGCGCTCGAGGATGTGTTCCACTCCAACCAGCGCAGCAAGCTCGACTTGTTTGATGGGCAGGGCTTTATCGTCCTGAACGACCCGGCCTATGAAGACTGCGTGCTCAAGGGGCAGCAAGTCAGCATCTTCTTCGGCGACAACTACGTCATTTCCTTCCACGACCTGAAGGCTGACATCTTCAAGCCGGTGCGCGATCGCCTGCAGACCGCGGGCTCGCGGCTGCGCATGTTCGGCATCGACTATCTCGTCTATGCGCTGATCGATCTCGTGATCGACCGCAAGTTCCCGCTGATCGAAGCCCTGTCGACCCATCTCGAGGAACTGGAAGAGGAGGCGCTCGACCATCCGACCAAGGATACGCTGGCACACATCCACCAGGCGCGGCGGTCGCTTGCCTTGTTCCATCGTATCCAGTGGGCCGAGCGCGAGACGGTGCTGGCGGTAATGCGGCCCGATGTGCCCTTCATAATGCCCGAGACACGGACCTACCTGAGGGACTGTTTCGACCATGCCGTCGCGGTGCTCGACCTGGTCGAGAGCTATCGCGAAATGGCCAACGGCCTGGTGGAAGTGTACCTGATGGACTCGTCGAACCGGATGTCGGAGGTCATGAAGACCATGGCGGTCATCACCGTCTTCTTCATGCCGCTGAGTTTTCTCGCGGGCATCTATGGCATGAACTTCGACCGCGACCACGGCAACATGCCCGAGCTGGGATGGAAGTACGGCTATGCCTTCTTCTGGGTGATGGTGGTCGTTATCGTGAGCTCCATCTTCCTGTGGCTGAAGCGCAAACGCTGGATCTGAGATTAGCGTGACCTACAGGATCTATGGCTCGGAGCTGTCGCCCTATTCGGTGAAGGTGCGTTCCTTCTTCCGCTACAAGAAGCTGAACCACGAATGGATTCCGAGGTCGCCGGCCGTGCAGTCGGAGTTCCAGAAATACGCGAAGCTGCCGCTCGTGCCGCTGGTCGTGACGCCGGAAGGCGAGGGCATCCAGGATTCTACTCCCATCCTCGAACGCTTCGAGGCATCGCAACCCGAGCCTTCCGTGACGCCCGCAGACCCCGCGCTCGCCTTCGTCTCCGCGCTTCTCGAAGAGTATGGCGACGAGTGGGGCAACAAGTGGATGTTCCACTATCGCTGGCGCTACCAGCCCGATGCCTGGTCGACGGCCGAGCGCATCGCCCAGCAGATGATGGGCGCACAGGGCACGCTCGCCGTCGCGCAGGCGCGCGCAGCGGTGGCCGAGCGCATGATGGGCCGGCTTGGTTTCGTGGGGTCCAACGACGGGACCCAGCCGCTGATCGAGGCCTCGTTCGCGAAGGCCCTGGGCCTGATCGATGCGCACCTCGCGTCGAGGCCCTATCTGCTGGGCGGGCGGCCGGCGATGGCCGATTTCGGCCTGTGGGGACAGCTCTATGAGGCCGCGACCGATCCCACGCCGGGCGCAGTCATGCGCGCCTCGGCACCGAACGTGATGGCCTGGATCCAGCGCATGCTCTCGCCTGAGGCGAAAGGGGACTTCGAGGCGCTTCGGGCCCTCGCGCCGACGCTGATGCCGCTTCTGACCCAGGAGGTCGGCGGGCTGTTCCTGCCGTGGTCGGCGGCCAACGCGGCCGCGCTCGCGCGCGGCGACAAGAGCTTCACCCTGAGCATCGGCGGCGCGGAGTGGACGCAGGAACCGCAGAAGTACCATGCGCGCTCGCTCGCCGAGATTCGCCGCAAGTTCACGGCCGCCAAGGGAGCCGCGGGACTTGAGCCGTTGCTGGCGTCGACCGGCTGTCTGGCAGGCCTCGCCGGCTAACGCAGCGACGTCAGGATCAGCGTCAGGCCCGAGAGGCAGAGCAGGCCGAGCAGGATACGTCGGAACTGGGCATCGTTGATGCGGCCGTAGAGGGCCAGTCCGATCCGCGCGCCGATCAGCGTCGTCGGCACGGTGATAACCGCCCAGATCAGGAACGTCCGGTCGAGAAAGCCCGCGATGCCGGCGGAGACGAGGGCCAGGAACAGCACGCTCATGTTGAACGGCTGGTTGACGCCACGCTGCTCGTCCTTGCCGAAGCCGCGGAGCTGGGCCCAGATTGCGGGCGCCGGGCCGCTGAGGCTCGCCATGCCGCCCAGCACGCCACCGATCAGGCCCACGGCCGCGTCGGCTGGCCGGCCGCCGCCGGTGACGATCGGCGGCCGGCGGACGATGGCCATCCACGCGCTGTACACGATCAGCAGGAGGCCGACGCCGACCTTGAGGGGCTCCGGCTCCACATGGTGGAGCAGGAGCGTGCCCATCGGTACGCCGACGATGCCGGCCGACAGCATCGGCCACAGGCGCGACCAGCGCACGCCGCTCCAGATGCGGGGAAGAGACTGGATATGGCCGGCGACGCCGCACAGGGCGGTGAGGGGGGCGGCGGTGAGGGGCGACATGGCCTGCAGCCAGAAGCCCAGCGCCACCAGCGCATAGCCGGTACCGCTCAATCCGTTGACGAAGCCTGCCGCCAGCGCCCCGGCGACGACGATCGCGATGTCGCCGGGGGGAGGCAGGATCACGCGGACTAGGCTCCCGAGCTGAACGCCTGGATGCCGGTCATGGCGCGGCCGAGGATAAGCGCATGGACATCATGCGTGCCTTCGTAGGTGTTCACCGCCTCGAGGTTCATCGCGTGACGGATCACGTGATACTCGTCCGACACGCCGTTGCCGCCGTGCATGTCGCGAGCGACGCGGGCGATGTCGAGCGCCTTGCCGCAATTGTTGCGCTTGATCAGCGAGATCATCTCGGGCTGGGCGTGGCCCTTGTCCTTGAGGCGGCCGACGCGCAGGCAGGCCTGCAGGCCCAGCGCGATCTCAGTCTGCATGTCGGCGAGCTTCTTCTGGATGAGCTGGGTGGCGGCCAGCGGCCGGCCGAACTGCTTGCGCTCCATCGTGTAGTTGCGCGCCTGCTTCCAGCAGAATTCGGCGGCGCCCATGGCGCCCCAGGCGATGCCGTAGCGCGCGTTGTTCAGGCAGCCGAACGGACCGCCGAGGCCGGCGACGTTGGGCATCATGTTCTCGACCGGCACGAACACGTCTTCGAGCATTATGGCGCCCGTCACCGAGGCGCGCAGGCTGAACTTGCCCTCGATCTTCGGCGTTTCGATGCCCTTCCAGCTGCGCTCGAGGATGAAGCCACGGATCGCACCGCCGTCGAGCTTGGCCCAGATCACCAGCACGTCGGCGATCGGCGAGTTGGTGATCCACATCTTGGAGCCGGACAGCTTGAAGCCACCGGGGACCGTGACGGCTCGGGTCTTCATGCCGCCGGGATCGGAGCCGTGGTCGGGCTCTGTGAGGCCGAAGCAGCCGACCCATTCGCCGGTGGCGAGCTTGGGCAGGTACTTCATGCGCTGCTCTTCGCTGCCGTAGGCGTAGATCGGATGCATGACCAGCGAGGACTGCACGCTCATCGCCGAGCGGTAGCCGGAGTCGACGCGCTCCACTTCGCGGGCGACCAGGCCGTAGGTCGTGTAGTTGGCGCCGGCGCAGCCATACTTCTCCGGAAGCGTCGAGCCCAGGAGGCCGAGCGCGCCGAACTCGTTCATGATCTCGCGATCGAACTTCTCGTTCCGGTTGGCCATCAGGACGCGCGGCATCAGCTTGTCCTGGCAGTAGTCGCGCGCGACGTCGCGGATGGCGATCTCATCCTCGGTCAGCTGGTCGTCGAGGAAGAACGGGTCTTCCCAGTCGAAGGCCCTGGCGTCTGCGCTGATGCCCTTGGCGGCGCTCTTGATCGGGGTGGCGGCGTTGGCCATGTCTGCTCCTGCTATTTCGCCCGCGTCTTATCAGGCAGGGCAGGCCGCGCCAACGGCCTAAAGGGCCGCGCCCACGACGGTCTTCCCCGTCAGGGCGCGGAAAATCTCGAGGTTGAGCTTGCCGAAAGCCTCCGTGGCCCGCAGTTCCACGGTGCGGGGGCGCGGCAGGTCGATTCGCAGGTCCGCGGTGATGCGGCCAGGACGCGCCGACATGACGATCACGCGGTCGGACAGGAAGACCGCCTCCGGGATCGAGTGGGTCACGAACAGGACGGTCTTGCGGGCCTCGCGGGCGACGTCCTTTTCGCCCCAGATGCGCAGAAGCTCGAGCGCCATGTCGTCCCGAGTCATGGCGTCGAGTGCGCCGAACGGCTCGTCCATCAGGAGGAGCGGCGGGTCGAGGAGCAGGGCGCGACAGAGCGCGGCGCGCTGCTGCATGCCGCCGGACAGTTCACGCGGCAACTTGGCGCCGAAGCCGCCGAGGCCCGCCATGTCGAGGAGTTGCTCGGCCCGCGACCGCAGCGAGCGAGGGTCCTTTCCGGCGAGTTCGGCCGGCAGAAGCACGTTCTCCAGGATGGACCGCCATTTCAGCAGGATCGGCGCCTGGAACACCATGCCGATGTCCGGGATCGGCTGCGTCACGGTGCGGCCGGCGACCGTGATCGCGCCCGTCGTGGCCGGTCGCAGCCCGGCCACGATGCGCAGCAGGGTCGACTTTCCGCAGCCGCTCGGGCCGACCAGCGAGACGAACTCGCCGGTGCCGATCGAGGCGGAGATGCCGGCGAGGGCCTCAACCGGGCCGCTCGCCGCCTGATACGTCATGCCGACCCGCTCGAGGTCGATCAGTCCCTTTGTCACGCGACGCGACTGCCCGGATCAGTTCGGCATCGCGACCTTGGTGAAGAACTCGGTCGAGTAGACGTCCTTGCACTCGACCTTCTTCGGCAGGCCCATGTAGGCGTTCACGAGATCGACCGAGTCGCACATCTTCTTCTCGTCGATCCAGCCGATGCCGTTCTTGGCGTAGCGGTCGGTCTTCATCAGGCTGAGGCCGATCATCATGTTGGGGGTCATCACCTCGACGTCGACCTCGGGCACGCGCTTCTTCAGGATCTCCATCGCGGCCTTCGGATCCGCCATGACGTCACGCCAGCCCATGTAGGAGGCTTCGAGGAAATCCTTCAGGGCCTTGGGCCTGTCCTTCATCGTCTTGGCGCTGGCGATGATCGACATCGAGTACATGTCGAAGCCGAAATCGGCCCACGGCATCATCACGACATTGCCCTTGCCGGCGGCCTTCTCATAGAGCGGCAGGCCGGTGCTGTAGTCGCCGACGCCGTCGACGCGCTTCTCGGCCACGGCGGCGATCTTGGCGGCGGGCTCGATGTTCACCCAGGCGACCTTGGCCGGATCGATGCCGTTCAACTTGGCGAAGGCCGGGAACATCTGGCGCTGCGAATCGCCCGGAGGGGCGGCGAGCGTCTTGCCTTCCAGGTCCTTGGGCTTGGCGAGCGGCTTCTCCTTGAGGCTGAAGATGTTGAGCGGCGTCTTGTCGAACACCATGCCGACGGTCTTGACGGTCGTGCCGCGACCGACTGAGGCGATGACGACGGCGGCATCGGCGAGGCCCGCGTCGGCGCGGCCGGTATCGACCTTGGCGATCGAATCGCCCGACCCCTTGGAGTTCTCGAGCGTCACGTCCAGGCCCTTGGCCTTGTAGTAGCCCTTGTCGAGCGCCACCCAGTAAGCGGCGTGGTCGCCGACCGCGAACCAGTTGAGCGCAAAGGTGAACTTCTCCTGCGCCGAGGCGGCGCCGGACGTGGCCAGCAACGCGACCAGCGCAAGCGACAGTGTGCGTGTCATGACGGTCTCCCTTTTCCCTACCCCGAACTCAGTCGACGCCCTCGGCCCAAGGGGCCCAGAGATGCGCCAGCAACACGACCGCGCCGTAGAGCAGAAGGCCCACGACGGAAATCCAGACCAGGGCGGCGAACGCCACGGAGGTGTTCATGCTGCTCTGGGTGGTGACGATCACGTAGCCCAGGCCGCGTTGCGAGGCGACGAACTCGCCGACGATCGCGCCCACCACCGCGGCGGTCGCGGTGATCTTGAGCGCGCTCAGGATGTAGGGAAGGGCATTGGGGATACGGATCTTGACGAAGATCTTCCATTTCGGCGCGTTGAAGACGCGGCCGAGGTCGAGCATGTCCGGCTCGACCTGCGACAGGCCGACGGCGGTATTGATGACCACGGGGAAGAAGCCGATAAGTGCGCCCATCAGCATGTTCGGGAAGATGCCGTAGCCCATCCAGATCAGGAACAGGGGAGCAATTGCCACCTTCGGGAGGGTGTTCACGAACACCAGGAACGGCACGAGCGCGTTGGCGAGGATAGGAGACCAGGCGATCGCGACGCCCAGCGCCACGCCGACTACCGCGGCCATCAGGAAGGCGCCGATGATCTCGAAGGTCGTGGTCCAGAGGTGAGGCCACCAGGCCGTATCGCCGTGCCAGAGCGCGTTCCAGACCGAGAGCGGGGCGGGGAGGAGATACTCGCGGATGTTCCCGAAGGTGACGGCGGCCTGCCAGCTCGCCAGCAGGAAGGCGAAGAGGGCGAGCGTCGGCCAGTAGCGGTTGGCCATGGCGCCGAATTTCGTCATGCGCGCCGAGCGATGAAACTGTTCATCGCTTTCATCCCGCTGATATCATGTGCCCCCATGCGATGAGACTGGCGAACGCGCATTTGCCCGTCAAGGCGAGGTTCGGCCGTGAAGCTTTCCCTCTGCAACGAAGTCATCCGCGAGTTGTCGTTCGAGCGCCAATGCGCCCTGGCCGCGGGCCTCGGCTACAAGGGGCTGGAAGTCGCGCCCTTCACCCTGGGCGACGATGCATGGCGCATGCCAGCCTCCGGGCGTGCTTCCGTTCGCCGGGCCTGTGTCGACGCCGGCGTGGAGGTGAGCGGGCTCCATTGGCTCCTGGCAGCGCCGACGGGCCTGTCGATCTCCACCGAGGATCGGGCGGTGTGGCAGCGCAGTGTCGACGTGATGCTGTCGTCCATCGAACTGTGCGCCGAACTGGGCGGCGCCTATCTCGTCCATGGATCGCCCGCGCAGCGCCGCGTGGCCCAACCGGACGACTCGAAGCGGGTCGAGGAAGCCTGGGCTGCCGCTGCCGCCGCTGCGGAGAAAGCCGGTGTGCTCTATTGCCTGGAGCCGCTGGCGCGACCTGATTGCGATTTCGTCAATACGCTGGCCGAGGCCGAAACCATCGTCCGGCGCATCGGCAGCCCAGCGTTCCGGTTGATGATCGACACGCTGGCCTCCAGCCTGGAAGAGAACGAGCCGGTCGCCGATGCCATTCGCCGCTGGATGCCGACGGGCCTGATGGCGCATGTCCAGTTCAACGACCGCAACAAGCGCGGGCCGGGCGAGGGGACGGACAAGTTCGCCCCCGTGGTCGAGGCACTGCGCGACACGGGCTATGATGGCTGGGTCGCCATGGAACCCTTCGTCTACGAACCCGACGGCCCGACCTGCGCGGCGCGCATGATTGGCTATGTCCAGGGTCTGCTGGAGCAAACTGCATGAAAGTGAAGGTTGAGGCGGTCGACCGCTTCGAGCGCGACCACCGCCTGCGCCTGCCGTTCCGCTTCGGCGTCATCACCGTGACGCAGGGCATCCAGGCGATCATCCGCGTGCGCATCGCACTGGAGGATGGTCGCACCAGCGAAGGCGTCGCCGCCGAGGCGCTGGGCGCCAAGTGGTTCGAGAAGAGCCCGGACTTCTCCGACGCCCAGAATCTGGATCAGCTTCGGCAGGCCCTGCAGCTCGCCATCGACCACTACACGGCACGTGGCTTCGACACGCCGTTCGGCCTGTATGCCGGCAACTATCGCCAGCAGATCGTGCGCGGCGCCGAACTGGGGCTCAATCCTCTGGTCGCCTCGTACGGACCGGCCCTGCTCGACCGGGCGATCATCGATGCGCTCGGCAAGGTCACGGGGCAGTCCTTTGCGCAGATGATCACGGCCAATGTGCCGGGCATCTCTGCGACCGATCTGACGCCCGATATCGACGCCAGTCATCTCTCGGATTTCCTCAAGGGGCTGAAGCCGCGCGCATCGATCGATCTGCGTCACACGGTGGGCCTGGTCGATCCGCTGACCAAAGCCGAGCGGCCGGAGTCGGAACGCGTCAATGACGGGCTACCCGAGACGCTGGAAGAGGTCGTCTCCTACTATCGTGGCCGCTACTACAAGCTGAAGGTCGGCGGCGACATGAAGGCCGACCTCGACCGGCTCACGCGCATCGCTTCCGTGCTCGATACGGCAGCCGGCGACTACAAGGTCACGTTCGACGGCAACGAGCAGTACGACGATGTCGACGGCATCCTCGAACTGTGGCGCAAGGTCGAGGAGACGCCGGCGCTCGCTAAGATGGTCAAGGCGACGTTGTTCATCGAGCAGCCGATCAAGCGCCAGGCGGCGCTCAGCCGGCCGGTGACGGCGCTGGCCAAATACCGCCCCGTCATCATCGACGAATCGGACGGCGAGCTGTCGACCTTCCCGGAAGCGCTGAAGCTCGGCTATGCCGGCGTTTCGAGCAAGAATTGCAAGGGCTTCTACAAATCGATCCTGAATGCCGCGCGCGTCGCGAAGCTCGGCCCGGGCTATTTCATGTCGGCCGAGGATCTGACGACACAGCCCGGAGTCAGCGTCCAGCAGGACCTGGCGCTGGTCTCGCTGCTGGGCCTCACCCATGTCGAGCGCAACGCCCATCATTTCATCGACGGCATGTCGTCGGCCTCCGATGCCGAACAGGATGCCTTCGTGGCCGCCCATCCCGATCTCTACGAGCGCCAGCCGGGCAGACCGGCGCGGCTCAAGGTGCGGGACGGCGCGCTGGCGCTGGGCTCGCTCGGATGTCGGGGTTTCGCGGTCGGCGTCGATCTCGACTTCGCGGCACTACGCTCCATGCCTGCCGCGCCGCACGAACGGCTGACGCCGGCCCATCCTGGAGGCAAGAAATGAGCGCCAACCTTCCGGCACGCTTCGACAGCGTCGAAGCCGTCGAGGACTTCATGACCGCCCCGTCGGCCGAGCTGGTGGCCGATCTGGCGGTGACTCCGGGTGACATTCTCGTTCTGGGAGTCGGCGGCAAGATGGGTCCTACGCTGGCGCGTATGGCCAAGCGCGCCGCGCCAAGCAAGCGCGTCATGGGCGTGGCGCGGTTCAGCGAGCCGGGCGTGCGGGAGGCGCTGCAAAAGGCCGGCGTCGAACCGATCTCCGCCGACTTGCTGGACCGCGGGGCGCTCGAAAACCTGCCCAAGGCCGCCAACGTCGTCTTCATGGCGGGCCGCAAGTTCGGGGCGACAGGCGACGTGCCGCTCACCTGGGCGATGAACGTGCAGGTTCCGGCGATGGTCGCGGAGGTGTTCAAGGAGTCGCGCATCGTCGCCTTCTCGACCGGCTGCGTCTATCCGTTCGTGCCGGTGGGAAGTGGCGGTGCGACGGAGGAGGTGCCGCCGGTGCCGCCCTCGGGTGACTATGCGAATTCCTGCGTCGGCCGCGAACGCATGTTCGAGTATTTCTCGGCGCGCCACGGCACGCCCGGGCGGCTGTTCCGGCTCAATTACGCAATCGACATGCGCTACGGCGTCCTGCACGACGTCGGCCGCAAGGTCCGCGACGGCGAGCCGATCGACCTGTCGATGGGCCATGTCAACGTGATCTGGCAAGGGGACGCGAATTCCGTCGCGCTGCGCTGCCTCGCGCACGCCACGACACCGACCTCACCGATCAATGTCACGGGACTTGAGACCATCGAGATCCGCTGGCTGGCGGCGGAGTTCGGCAAACTGCTGGGCAGGACGCCGACGCTCACGGGCAGGGAAGCCCCGACCGGCTGGCTGAACGATGCAAGGCGCATGGAAAAGGAGTTCGGGGCCCCCAGCGTGCCGCTCTCGAAGATGATCGAGTGGACGACCGACTGGCTGGAGCGGGACATGGCCACCTTGAACAAGCCCACGCACTACGAGGTGCGCGATGGCAAGTACTGACGGGCTGGACGTCAAACCGATCGATCCCGAGCAGAGCGACGCGGTGTGGCCGCTGTCGATCGAAGCGGGCTGGAACCAGAACGTCGCCGACTGGCGGTTCATGCTGGGCGCCGGACGCGGCTTCGGCTGCACGGCGCCGGACGGAACGTGGCAGGCGAGTTCGCTGGTGCTGCCGCTTGGCCAACGGCTCGCCTGGATCAGCATGGTGCTGGTGACGAAGGAGCGCCGCCGGGGCGGCGTGGGAACCGGCCTGTTGAAGCGCTGCATCGACGAAGTGCGCGCGGCAGACGCCGTCGCCGGCCTCGATGCGACGGAGCAGGGACGTCCGATCTATCTGCCCTTGGGGTTTCGCGACCTCTACCCGATCGCACGCTGGCACTTCGACGGCGTGAAAGGCGAGGCCGTGGCGCCGCCCGCCGGCGTCACGATCCGGCCGATCACGCCGGCCGACCTGCCGCGGCTCGCCGTCTACGACCGGCCGCTGACCGGCATGGAAAGGCCCTCGATCCTCATGCACCTGGCCTTGCGTCAGCCGGGCCGAGCGTGGCTGGCCGAAGACGTGGGCTCCAAGATCGTGGGCTTCGTGCTGGGCCGCGAGGGCCGCGTGGCGACGTCGCTGGGACCGGTGGTGGCCGATCACCAGGCCATCGCCCTGTCGCTGATCTCGCGTGCAGCCTCGGTCGCGCCGGGGCCGTTCATCATCGACGTGCCGGCGGCGCATCAGGCCGTTCGCGCCTGGCTCCAGGAGCAGGGGGCGACCTCGCCCCGCGGCTACATGCGCATGACCCTGGGCACCGCCAAGGGACTGGACGATCCCTCGCACGTCTTCGCTCTCGCGGGCCCTGAATTGGGATAGGATGCACGCATGAGCACCGACAAGGCCCTCCACTGGCGCGATCTTCCGGCGCCGGTCCTGTCCCTGCTGCGGCAGGGCACCGTCATCCCCGCCCATCCGCTGGCGCTCGACACCGACCGCACATTCGACAGGCAGTCGCAGCGCGCACTCAGCCGTTACTACCTGGATGCCGGCTCCGGCGGGCTGGCGGTAGGTGTGCATTCGACACAGTTCGCCATCCGCGAGGTCGGTCTCTATCGCCCTGTCCTGGAACTCGCCATCGAGACGGCGCGCGACTGGACCGACCGGCCGCTGGTCATGATCGCGGGGGCCGTCGGCAGGACGGCCCAGGCAGTCGAGGAAGCGCGCACGGCGCGGTCGCTTGGCTATCACGCGGTGCTGCTGTCGCTGGCCGCGCTGAA
Source organism: Reyranella sp. (assembly GCA_044377795.1). Taxonomy (GTDB): domain Bacteria; phylum Pseudomonadota; class Alphaproteobacteria; order Reyranellales; family Reyranellaceae; genus Reyranella. Next base: position 18,291 of record JBILYJ010000006.1, read on the forward strand.
GGGCGCCGGCGAGGACGAGCTGATCGAGCATTGCGCTTCGGTCGCCAAGGAGATGCCGCTGATCGGCTTCTACCTGCAGACGGCTGTGGGCGGCATCAAGCTGTCGCGCGAATTCTGGACCCGCTTCGCCGCGATCGACAATGTCGTGGCGATCAAGGTGGCCCCGTTCAACCGCTACCGCACGCTGGATGTCTGCTTCGGCATCGCCGCCGCCCATGCCGAGGATCGGATCACGCTCTACACCGGCAACGACGATCACATCGTGCCGGATCTCGTGACGCCGATGGTGGTGCGCACCGGCAACCGCGAGGTGACCCTGCGTTTCCAGGGCGGGTTGCTCGGCCACTGGAGCGTCTGGACGCGCGGCGCCGTTAAGATGCTGGAAAGGTTGAAGCTCTCGGTCTCGAACGGAGCGATCCCGCCCGAGATTCTGGCGCTGGATTCGTTCGTAATGGACTGCAACAGCGTCGTGTTCGACGTCGACCATGATTTCGCCGGCTGCATTCCGGGCTGTCACGAGATCCTGCGGCGGCAGGGTCTGCTCCGGTCGGTCGAATGCCTCGACCCGGATGAGAAGCTCAGCCCCGGCCAGAGCGAAGGGATCGACCGGCTCTACGCGACCTATCCGGAGCTGCACGACGATGCCTTTGTGGCGGCGAACCTCGAACGCTGGCGGAACTGAACCGTTGGAAGATCTGTTCGCGACACATGACGCATTGGCTGTCGCGGAGCTGATCCGCGGCCGGAAGATCGGCGCGCGAGAACTGCTCGACGACATCCTGGCTCGGCTGCGCGGGGCCAACGGGCGGCTGAACGCGATTACGGATTTCTACGATGGCGAGCTGCTCGAGAAGTCGGTCGCGGCGGCGGGTGATGGGCCATTCCACGGCATTCCCTTCGTCGTGAAGCAGCTGATGGCCGATTGCGCGGGCACGCCGACCACGGTCGGCTCGCGCTTCTTCGCGAAGGAACCGGTGGCCGTTCATGACAGCGCAGCGGTGGCGCGCATGCGCCGTGCCGGTCTGGTGATCGTCGGCCGCAGCAACACCAGCGAGTTTGGCCTCGCACCGACGACCGAGCCTGCCTTTGGCGGCGCCACGGTCAATCCGTGGCGCGCCGACCTGTCGCCGGGCGGCTCTTCGGGCGGCTCGGCGGCCGTGGTGGCGGCGCGGGTGCTACCGATGGCCCATGCGACCGACGGCGGCGGCTCGATCCGCATCCCGGCTTCGCTGTGTGGCCTGTTCGGGCTGAAGCCCTCGCGTGGCCGCATCAGCCTGGCGCCGATCGGCGAGACCCTCGCCGGGGCGGGCGCCCAGCTCTGCGTCTCGGTCTCGGTGCGAGACAGCGCGGCGCTGCTCGACGCGCTGGCGGGCGGCGAGACCGGCGATCCCTATCGCGCGCCCGAGGTCGAAGGTTCCTTCCTGGAGATGACGCGTCGTGCGCCAGGGCGGTTGCGTATCGCCTTCGTGCGCAAGCCGGTCGGCTGGGAGACGATGGATCCGGCTCTGGTTGCGGCTGTCGAGCAGGCGGCGAAGCGGTTGGAAGCGCTCGGCCATCACGTCGAGGAGGCCGTACCGGACTACGATCCGGTCGCGACCGGAACGGCCTTCGGAACCGTGATGTGCGCCAACACCTTCACCAACATCCAGGTGCGTGCCAATGGCCGCGTCCCGGGACCCGAAGATCTGGAGCCGGTGACCCGGCTCTATGCGGAGAAGGGCGGCAAGATCAGCGCCCACGACTATATCCGCGCCGTGCAGACCTTCCATCGCACGGGACGCCAGCTCGGGGCCTTCTTCGAGCGGTTCGACATTCTCCTCTCGCCGACGATTGCCCGCACGTCGCTCCCGCTGGGCGCCGTGCGCATGGATGGCACTCTGGAGGACTACGAGGCGGGGCTCGCGCCGATGGTGGCCTTCACCTCGGTCTGCAACGCCGCCGGGGTGCCGGCGATGTCGGTGCCGCTCGCGTGGAGCGAAGACGGCCTGCCGATCGGCATGCATTTCGTGGCACGCTACGGTGCCGAAGCCACTTTGTTGTCATTGGCTGCCCAGCTCGAGCAGGCGCATCCATGGCACGAGCGGCGGCCTGGACGGGTGACGTGATGGCAAGTTTCTGGCGGATGGCGGTTGCGGGATTTGTCGCCGGCGCGCTGAGCGTGCTGGTGTTTCACCAGTGGGGCTTCTACGCCGCCGCGGAACTCGGCTTCGGCCGGCCCAATCTCTACAGCCTGCGGCCAGTGCCGCCCTGGGGTGTGCCTACAATCGTTTCGCAAGCCTTCTGGGGCGGGTTTGTGGGGCATCTTGGGCGCCTTCGTCGTCGCACGCCTGCCCGGAATCCTGAACGGGGCCCTGGGCTGGATTCTCTTCGCGATCACGCTGGTGTTGGCGGTGAACTGGTTCGTCGTGTTGCCGCTCAAGGGCGGGCCGATCGGCGGCGGCTGGCGGCTGCCGGGCGTGGCGGTCGTGCCGATCGTCTATGCCCTCTGGGGCTTCGGCATGTGGCTGTTCTACGGGCTCGTCCGCAGGCTGATGAAGTAGCTGCGGCCGCGGTTATGCAGCTCTCTGGTCAGAGCTTGCGCATCACCATCTGCGAGCCGCCGCCCCAGATCGGCAGATAGCCCATCTTGTAGCCGGCGCCGCCGGTCACGATCGGATGGATCGCCTCGGGAGAGGCGGCGACGTCCTTGCCCTGGTCGAACAGGTATTGCTGGACGCGCCTGAGGTTCCAGCCCTCGTGTCGCGCGATCTTCTCGGCGAGTTCGAGGGGCAGGAGAAGAACCTGCTCGCCGCGCCCGCTCTTGCGGCTCTGGCCCGACATCACGATCTCGGCCCGCATGCCGGCGACGACCGGGTCGAGGATCGCCTCGGGTGTGGCGCCCTCACCGTCGCCCGGCAGCACTTCGGCGGTGCCTGAGATGCCCATCACCGTGAGGGCGCTCTCGTCTTTGCCGAGGCCGTGGCGTTCGGTGAAGGTGGGGAAGGGACCGTCGCTCCTCTCGGCGAAGCACAGCGTGTACTTGGCGGGCTGGCCCATCGTCGCCATGTCGCCCGTGTCCGATCTGGCGCCGCCGATGTTGCGCAGGCAGAGCTGAAGGGCGCGGCCGATGCAGGCATTGGCGCGGTGGCCGGGACCTATGGCGTTGGTCAGCGCATTGACGCCCAGCGTGCGGGCGATCGGGCCGTGGAGGCAGAGCGCGACCGCGGCACTGCCGGTGGTCGTGGCGACGCCGAGGAGATTGAAGTCAGGCTCGAGCACGGCCTGCGCCGCCGCGAGCACGACCGGCAGCTCGGCCGGCACGCAGCCTGCGATCACGCACTGGTAGGCGACGGACTCGGGCGTGATGTCCCCGAACATGGGCGGCATCATGCCGAGGGAGTCCGCCCGGCCGGCGATACCGGCGATCATGGCGTCGAGGCGCTTCTGCGTGGGCGGGACCAGCGGGAGGCCGTCCGAGAGTTCGGCCTCCGTCAGGATTTGCTGTGCGCTCTCCCAGGCCGTCGACTCGTCGACGACCGGCCAGCCGCACCACTCGTTCATCGGGCGATGCGCGTGCAGGCGACGGTGGTGCCGCCGAACGACGGAATGAACGCCGAATGCTTGCCCGCACCGCCCGCCACCGTGATGTGGATGTCCTTCGGATCGCGGCCGATCGACAGCCAGTCACCGTCCGGCTTGTGGCCGGTGGTCTCGTACGTCACGAGGTTTTCCTTCGAGACGCGGGAGAGATGGACTCGCGAGCGCTTCCACAGTTCCTCGCGAATGCTGTCGATCGTGAACCCGTCGCGCTTCAGGGTCGCGGCATGCTCGGGACCGATGATGACGAACATCGGGCCCTTGCCGTAGATCGTGTTGGAGCCCGGGTTGGACATGCCGCCGGCGAAGGTAGTCAGCAGTCCGTCGCCGGTGGTCGAACCATGGTCATTGAGGTTATGCGGGCCTTCGCCCGACATCACCGTCACGACCGAGTCCGTGAGCGCAAAGCCGCGCTGCACGTGATAGGGCGTCCAGGGGTTCTCCTCTTCGTTCTCGCCGAAGCAGAAGGTGAACTTGGCGGGATTCCCCTGGGTCGACCGGTCCATCTCGCCCGGCTTGGCGCCGGCCACGTTCAGCAGCATCAGCCCGAGCGCGCGGCCGATCGTGGCGTTGGCCTGGCGACCCTGGCCGAAGCAGTTGGTGCCGCAGTTGATGTTGAGCTCGTGCCGGATCGGGCCGCTCACCATGACCATGGGCGCACAGGAGTGCGTGGTCGCGAGCGTGCCGTGCAGATTGTACTCGGGGTCGAGCACGCCGCGCAGGGCGGCGGTCACGACGGGGAAGTACTCGGGCTTGCAGCCCGCCATGACGGCGTTCGCGGCCAGGGCCTGCAACGTCGGGACGACCTGGCGCGGCGGCACCGGCGGGTAGGGGCGGTTGTCGCCGCGGACGGTCTCGACGAACTTCGCCACCTTCGCCTCGGTCGGCACGAAGAGCGGCATGCCGTCGCTCCAGCCCTGTTCGTTGGCGTACTCGTTGAAGGCCTCGACATCCATGTCGCCGATGTCGATCACTTCCTGTTCGGCGATGTCCTTCATTTGACGGTGGCCTCGGTCAGTCCCTTGGTCGCTGCTTCGATGCGTTCCCGCAGCTCTTCGGCGTTAAGGCCGCCGACGGGATGCTTGACCACGATCAGGCGCGCTTCGACCTTGCGGGCTTTCGCCTGCGCCAGGACCAGCGATTTGAAAGTCTCAGTGGCGATCACGAAAGCGGTGATGCCGAGCTTCTCGAGTTCGAGGCTGTCGTGGAAACTCCACGATGAACAGCTTCCTCAATCCCCTAAGGCTAGCAGCGCCGCCTTGTAGTTCTTCGCGACCTTCTCGATCAGTTCCTTCGGCGCGGGCTGGCTGGCGCTGTTCTTGGCATGGAAGTGGATGTTGTCCACCGGGCGGTGCGCGCCCAACACGGCGCGGACGCCTTCCAGCAGCTCACGGGCATTCGGCTTGGAGTTGGAGATCAGCGCAATGGCGTCGGTCGCCCAGTTGACGGGCTGCAAGGTTACCTTGGCCGGACCGGCGGCGGCCATGCCGAAGCTCGGATTGAAGATGCGCATGATCGTTTCCTCCACGCTATTTGTTCAACGCCGCGACAACCGATTTGGCGACGCGTTGGCCGTCCGCGATGGCATTGGCCAAGTACTCCCTGGAGCCGGACCTGACGTCGCCGGCGGCGAACACCAGCGGCTGGGCGGTCTGGCCCGCCTCATCCACAACGATATGCCCCGTGGCGTCGCGTGCAAGCGAATCCGGCAGGAATTCCGCAGCGGGAGACCGGCCCTCGTAAACGAACACGGCATTCGTCGGAATGCGATTTCGCTGGCCGTTACTTTCGACCGTGACCGCCTCGAGCCCGTTGCTGCCTTCGAGCCCGACGATGCGTCCTGGCAGGGCGGTGACGCCCTCCGGGACCGGGCCGGTCGGCGTGCCGAGCATGGTGATGTCGCCGGCAATGCCGACAAGGACGGCGGCCTCGTACGGCGCCCAGCCGGTGGCGCCGGCGATGATCACGGGCTGGCCGGCATAGAGCGGGCCATCGCAGTTCGCGCAGTGGGACAGGCCCCGCCCTTCATATTCTTCCTCGCCGGGAAGGCCGAGCTTGCCCTTGCTCATGCCGGTCGCAACGACGAGGGCCCGCGCCGTGTGGCGCTCGCCGTCGGCAGTCTCGATCTCGAAGGGGCCATTGCCGGAAAACGCCGTGACTTCGCCGAAGCCGATTTCCACGCCGGCGACGACGGCATCGTCGGTGAGCCGCGCGGCCATCGTCGTGCCGTCGAAGATCTCCTCGAAATCGTGGATCACGCCGAGGTTCATGATCTCGCCGCCGGGCGCGAGTTTGTCGAGGCAGAGCGCCTTCAGGCCCACGCGGGCGGCTTCGGTGGCGGCGGTGAGGCCGGCCGGGCCGGCGCCGATGACGATCACGTCGTAGGAAGGGGTGTCCATGGCCGTCTTTAATCGGCACTTGGACGGACGAGCGCAAGGGACAATTCGGCCGGGCTGCACCAGGTCCGCCCAAGCCCGGGTATCCCCTCACGCCCCATTGTGGTCCGCGATTTGCAGGCAGCCCATCTTGAGCTTGCCAGTCCCCGAGAAAGCATCGTAGGTCGCAAGGATAAGGAGACAAAAACAAGGCATGGCGTATTTCACGCAACAGCTGATCAACGCTATCACGCTGGGCGCCATCTACGGGCTGATCGCCATCGGATACACGATGGTCTACGGGATCATCGGCATGATCAACTTCGCGCATGGCGAGGTGTTCATGATCGGTGGGTTCATCTCGCTGATCGGCTTCATCATCTGCGGCAGCCTCGGCATCAGCTCGGCCCCCATCGCCATTGTCCTCGTGCTGCTGCTGGCCATGTCGTTTTCCGCCGTCTACGGATGGGCAATAGAACGAACGGCCTACAGACCGTTGCGGGGCTCGTTCCGGCTGGCCCCGCTGATCTCCGCCATCGGCGTGTCGATCGCCCTTCAGAACTACGTGCAGCTGGCGCAGGGGGCGCGTCCCAAGCCCGGCGGACAGGTCGTGTCCGGCGGCTTCAACCTCTTCACCGCCGACGGCTTCGACGTGCGCGTCACCTGGCTGCAGATCATCATCGTGCTGGTGACCGTCGTACTGATGGCGGGCTTCACCTGGGTGATCGCAAAAACCTCGCTGGGACGTCAGCAGCGCGCCTGCGAACAGGACATGAAGATGGCGGCGCTGCTGGGCGTGAATGTCGACCGCACCATCTCGCTCACCTTCGTGCTGGGCGCGGCCTTGGCCGCCGTCGCCGGCATGCTGTTCCTGATGTACTACGGCGTGGTCGACTTCTTCATCGGCTTCCTGGCCGGCATCAAGGCCTTCACCGCGGCGGTGCTGGGGGGCATCGGCTCGCTGCCCGGCGCCATGCTGGGCGGGTTGCTGATCGGGCTGATCGAGGTCTTCTGGGCCGGCTACTTCTCCAGCGAGTACAAGGATGTCGCGGCCTTCGCGATCCTTGTCCTGGTGCTGATCTTCCGGCCGAGCGGCCTGCTCGGCAAACCGGAGATCGAGAAGGTCTGACGGATGGGTCCGCGTCTCCCTCTCATGCTGAAGGATGCGGGCCTCACCGCGTTCGTCGCCGCCGCGCTGGGCATCTTCATCGTCGGCTTCCGCACCGTCGATATGGGCGGAGGCAAAGGGCTGGGCTTCGACTATCACCTCGTCGATCTCGCCGTGGCGGTGTTCGTCATCTTCATCGGCCGGCTCGGCCTCTCGATGGCGGCGAACGGGCTGCGGTGGCCCGCCATCATGCTGGGTGTGGCGATGATCGCGGCCGGCGCCTCGCCGATGAAGCTGCCGTCCGGCTTCCTGCACTGGTTCGTGGCGCTGGGCGGCGTGCTGCTGGTGATCCGCGCGATCTGGCCGTGGGCCAACGACGCCATGGGCGTCGCGGCGCGGACGCCGTCGGGCGTGGCCATGGGGAAGGCCGGCGCCAAATGGTTCGGCTGGCTGCTGCTGGCGGCGGCGGTGCTGATGCCGTTCACGCCCTTGGCCGACCAGAAGACGATGGATCTCGGCGTCCTGATCCTGACCTACGTGATGCTGGGCTGGGGGCTCAACATCGTGGTCGGCCTCGCCGGCCTGCTCGACCTGGGATACGTCGCCTTCTACGCGGTCGGCGCCTATGCCTACGCGCTGCTCAGCACGCAGTACGGGCTGGGCTTCTGGACGGTCCTGCCGCTCGCCGGGATGATGGCGGCACTGTTCGGCATCGTGCTGGGATTTCCGGTCCTGCGGCTGCGCGGCGACTATCTCGCCATCGTGACGCTGGGGTTCGGCGAGATCATCCGCCTCGTGCTTCTCAACTGGTTCGACCTCACCAACGGACCGGCCGGCATCGGCTCGATTCCCGGTCCGACCCTGTTCGGCGCCGTGTTCGCCGAGACGCCGCCGCCGGGCAAACAGACCGTGTCGGAGATGCTGGGCATCGCCTTCGACGGCAATCACCGGCTGATTTTCCTCTACTACATCATCCTTGGCCTGGCGTTGATCACCAATCTGTTCACGCAGCGCATGCGGCGCCTGCCGGTGGGCCGTGCCTGGGAGGCGCTGCGCGAGGACGAGACGGCCTGTCAGGCGCTCGGCATCAATCCCACCAACACCAAGCTCACGGCCTTTGCGATCGGCGCCATGTTCGCGGGCTTCGCCGGTTCCTTCTTTGCCGCCAAGCAGCGCTTCATCAGCCCCGAGAGCTTCGTGTTCATCGAATCGGCGATCATCCTGGCGATCGTCGTGCTGGGCGGCATGGGCAGCCAGATCGGCGTCGTGTTGGCCGCCGTGCTGTTGATCGGCCTGCCCGAATGGTTCCGCGATCTCGGCAGCTACCGCATGCTGGCCTTCGGTCTCGCCATGGTGCTGATCATGGTGTTCAAGCCGCGCGGCCTCATCTCCCATCGCGAGCCGTCGATCCGATTGCATCCCGCCGGCTCGGGAGGCGGCGGATGACGGCGCCTCGGTCGGCAGCGCCGCTGATCGAGGTCGAGCACCTCACCATGCGCTTCGGCGGGCTGGTCGCGATCGACGACGTGTCGTTCAGCGCCCGGTCGCAGGCCATCACGGCCGTCATCGGGCCGAACGGCGCCGGCAAGACGACGGTCTTCAACTGCATCACGGGCTTCTACAAGCCGACGATCGGCCGGCTGACCCTGCGCAGTGCCGGCGGCGAATTCCTGCTCGAGCGGATGCGCGGCCACGAGATCGGCCAGAAGGCCAGGGTGGCGCGCACCTTCCAGAACATCCGCCTGTTTTCCGGCATGACGGTGCTCGAGAACCTGATGGTGGCGCAGCACAACAAGCTGATGCGCGCGTCGGGCTGGAGCCTGCTGGGTCTCGTCGGCGCCGCGAGCTTCCAGCGTGCCGAGGCGGCCTCGGTCGAGCTGGCGCGGCTGTGGCTGGAACGGATTGGCCTGGTGGCCGATGCCGACAGGCCGGCCGGCGAGCTTCCCTACGGCGCCCAGCGGCGCCTGGAGATCGCCCGCGCCATGTGCACCGAGCCGGTGCTTCTCTGCCTCGACGAGCCGGCGGCGGGCCTGAACCCGCGCGAGTCGGCCGAGCTCAACCAGCTGCTGGTCTCGATAAGGGACCGGGACAGGATCGGCGTATTGCTGATCGAGCACGACATGAGCGTCGTGATGAACATCTCCGACCACATCGTCGTGCTCGACTACGGTCGCAAGATCGCCGAGGGAGCACCTCTCGCCGTGCGCAACGACCCGGCCGTCATCCGCGCCTATCTCGGCACCGACGAGGAGGCGCTCGATGCCTGAACCGTCGATCCTGTCGGTGAAGGGCGTCGAGACCTTCTACGGCGCCATCCAGGCCCTGCACGGGGTCGACCTCGAGGTGGCGCGCGGCGAGATCGTGACGCTGATCGGCGCCAACGGCGCAGGGAAATCCACGCTGCTGATGACGATCTGCGGCAATCCCCGGGCGCGGGGCGGCACGATCACGTTCGACGGCGAGGACATCACGGCGCTGCCGACCCACCAGATCGTGCGGCGCGGCGTGGCGCAGGTGCCGGAGGGGCGGCGCATCTTCGCGCGCATGAGCGTCTACGAAAACCTTCAGATGGGCGCGATCCTGGGCGATCCCGCCAACTTCAAGTCGGACCTCGACCGAGTCTTCGCCATGTTCCCGCGGCTGGCCGAGCGGCGCGACCAGCGCGGCGGCACCCTGTCGGGTGGCGAGCAGCAGATGCTGGCGATCGGCCGTGCGCTCATGAGCCGGCCGCGGCTCCTCCTGCTCGACGAGCCGTCACTGGGCCTCGCCCCCCTGATCGTGCGCCAGATCTTCGATTCGATCGGCCGCATCGCGCGGGGGGAGGGCGTCACGATCTTTCTCGTCGAACAGAACGCCTTCCACGCGTTGCGCCTGGCCGATCGCGGCTATGTGCTGGCCAACGGCCGGGTGCGCCTGAGCGGCAGCGGCCGGGAGCTGCTGGCCAATCAGGAGGTCCGCGCGGCCTATCTCGAGGGCGGCCACGTATGAGCCCGCTCGACACCTTCATGTTCGACTGGTTTGGCGACACGCTGTTCAACGTGGTCGTGTTCAACCTCGTGCTGATCGGGCCGGCCTCGTTCGCGGCCGGCCATGCCGTGGCGCTGACCTGGCGGCCCTGGCCGCAGATCGTGTTCTACACGGCTCTCCTATCGGCCACGTTGCGCTTCCTCGACTATGCCCTGGCGGGCGGCGAGCTGTTGTCGCTGGCGGGCTTTGCACTGGGCTGGGCTGTACAACTGGCGATCGCCGCCTTTGCCTACCGGCTCACGCGGGCGCGCCAGATGGTGCGCCAATATCCGTGGCTCTACCGGCGCAAAGGCTTGCTGGGCTGGGACGACCGGCTTTAATGTAATGGTCATGCTCCGCAGCATGCGGAGGCGGCTCAATCAACAGGGAGACTCGGATGAAGAAGTTGTACGGCACGCTGGCCGTTGCCGCCGTTGCGCTGATGGCGACGCCCGTGTTTGCCCAGATCAAGATCGGCTCGGCCGGTCCGATGACCGGC
>JBILYJ010000236.1:0-7596 GCA_044377795.1 Reyranella sp.
GACGGGACGGCCCTCGTAGTTCACGACCGGCATGATGCCGCCGGCCGTGCTGCTGATGAAGATCTCGTCCGCCTCGGCCACTTCGCGCGCCTCCACGGATCGCACCTCGACGCGAAGCTGGAGCGCCTCGGCGATCTCCATCACGGTACGGCGCGTCATGCCCTCGAACAGGCCGCGTGCCGGCGTGGCGAGCGCGCCGTTGCGGACGACGAAGACATTGAATCCCGGCCCCTCGGTCACCGTCCCGTCGGCGGCCGGCAACAGCGCGATGGTGGCGTCGCGGTCATAGGCTTCGAAGACTCCCATCGTCAGGTCGAGCCAGTGGAAGTTCTTGATCCTCTGGTCGAGCGATTCCGGCGGGATGCGCTGGGTATGCGACAGGACCATGCGCAGGCCCTCTTGCCGCTGGGCCTCGTCGGCAATCCACACGAAGGGCTGCGCGAAGGCATAGAGGCGATTGCGGCACAGGCGCGGGTCGCGGGTGCCCACCGGCGGCAGTCCGCGGGTACAGGTCACCTGCACGTAGGCATCGCGCAGGCCCGACCGGCTGGCACACTCGATCATGATGTCGGCGATCTGCTGCGCCGTCAGCGGCAGCGACATGCGGAGGCCCGCCATCGACGCCTGGAAGCGCTCGACATGGTCCATGAGCCGGAAGAAGCGTCCCTTCCAGACATGGGCCACATCGTAGGTCGCATCCGAACGGACGAAGCCGCGGTCGAGAATCGGGACCGCGGCTTCCGACAGCTTCATCCAGCGCCCGTCCATGTAGGCCACACCCTTGATGGCGGCGGTCTCGCTGTCACGGTCCATTGCCAGGTCCTCGATCGATTTCGGCTTTCCCGAGTCGAGCATGACTCATCGGGTTTCGATCGTCACATGCGCGAGTTCGTGGACCGGCACGAGGCGTTCGCGAATGGCCTCGCGATCCGCGGTGCCGGCGACGCTGACGATCGCGGCATGAGCGCCGGGACCGATCCGCCAGATATGGAGGTCCGTGATGTGCGCGTCGCCGACGATGCCCATGGCGGGATCGAGCCAGACCCAGGATCGCGCGGGCATCGAGCACCGTGCTATAAGACCGATACAAAAATCAGGGAACCCCCGCACGATGAGCCCTCCATCGGACGACTCCGCAGCCCCCCGCCGCGCCGGCGTGGATCCCAAGCTGCTCGAAATCCTCGTCTGCCCGGCGACGCACGGCACGCTGGAGTACGACGCCGCGGCCGGCGAGCTGATCAGCCGCAAGGCCGGTCTCGCCTATCCGATCCGCGACGGCATCCCCATCATGCTGGTGAGCGAAGCGCGGCAGCTTCGAGATGTGCCGTGACAGCCGAATTTCCCAAGGCCGTGCCCGATGGCGGCAGCTATGAGTCGGACACGGCGCCGTGGCCCGTGGAATTGCGGGTGTTCAAGGAGGAGGGACGGCTGGAGATCGATTTCTCCGACGGCCATGCCTGCGCGCTCCCCGCAGAGTATCTGCGGGTCGAGAGCCCGTCCGCCGAAGTGCAGGGACACGGGCCGAACCAGAAGAAGATCGTCGGCGGCCGCCGTCATGTGAAGATCGCCTCGGTCGAGCCGGTCGGCCACTACGCGATCCGCATCGTGTTCGACGACCGCCACGACACCGGCATCTACAGCTGGGCTTACCTGCGCGAGCTCAGCGAAACGCGGGCCGAGCGCTGGGCCGCCTACGAAGCCGCTCTGGCCCAGCGCGGCCTGAGCCGGGATACCTGACGAACCTGACGAGCCATCCATGAAGATCATCGTTGCCGGCGCCGGAATCGGCGGATTGACCGCAGCCATGTGCCTGCATCGCGCCGGGCACGACGTGCAGGTGTGCGAGGCCGTGTCCGAGATGCGACCGCTGGGGGTCGGCATCAACATCCAGGCCGGCGCGGTGCGCATCCTGTGCGGCCTAGGCCTCGAGCCCGCCCTCGCCGCCACCGCCATCGAGACCCGCGAGCTGCGCTACGCCAACCGCCACGGCCAGACGATCTGGGCCGACCCGCGCGGCCGCCATGCCGGCCTTCCCTGGCCGCAGTTCTCGATCCATCGCGGCGAGCTGCAGATGATCCTGGTCCATGCGGCGCGGGAAATGCTGGGCGCGGATCGCATCCGGATGGGACGGCGCATCGCCGATTTCGCGCAGCACGGCGCCACCGTGACCGCCCGCTTCGCCGACCGCGACGGCGCGATCGTCGAGGAAGCCACGGCCGACCTCCTGATCGCGGCCGACGGCATCCACTCGGCGGTCCGCGCGCGCTACTATCCGAACGAGGGTCCGCCCAAGTGGCAGGGCATCCTGATGTGGCGCGGCGTGACCGTCGGCAAGCCCTATCTCGGCGGCAACACGATGGTGCAGGCGGGCCATCACAATCAGAAATTCGTCTGCTATCCGATCAGCCGCGCCCACGCCGAACGTGGCGAAGCGCTGATCAACTGGATCTGCGATCTCCACATGGGCGACGGTGCGCTGCCCTCGCGCGAGGACTGGAACAAGCCGGGCCGGCTGGAGGATTTCCTGCCACGCTTCGCCGACTGGAACTTCGGCTGGCTGGACGTGCCAGAAGTCATCCGCAACGCGCATACGATCCTGGAATTCCCCATGGTCGACCGCGATCCGCTGCCGCGCTGGAGCCATGGCCGCATCACGCTGCTGGGCGATGCGGCCCATCCCATGTATCCGATCGGCTCGAACGGCGCCTCGCAGGCGATCCTCGACGGCGAGGCGATCACGCAGGAACTGGCGGTCGGCGACGATCCCGAGGTCGCGCTGCGGCGCTACGAGGAGCGGCGCCTGCCACCCACCGCGCGCATCGTCGAGAGCAACCGGCGCAAGGGGATCGACGTGATGCTCGACATCGTCGAGCAGCGCGCACCGCAGGGCTTCACCGATCTCGAAAGCGTGCTGCCGTCGGACGAACTCGAGAAGATCGTCGGCGACTACAAGAAACTCGTCACACAAGACCGCGAGACGCTGCTGAAGCTCGCCGCCGCCTCGAAGTGATCCGCCCAAACGAAAACCGGCCCCTCTCGGGACCGGCCGTGGTGGCGTTTTAGTCCGGCCATCACATCGCCGGCACCACCGAGTAAGTTTATGCCAGAGGGCGATGACAGAATTATGGCCTCCAGATCAGCCTTTTTATTCCTCTCCCCCCTCTCGGGGGAGAGGAGACAGAAGATAAGGGCATGAGTCTCGCCCGGGCGATCGCGACGGTCGGCGGGTTCACGCTGCTGAGCCGCATCGTGGGATTCGTGCGCGACATCGTGCTGTCGGCGGTGCTGGGCTCCGGCGCCGCGGCGGACGCCTTCTTCGTCGCCTTCAAGCTGCCCAACTTCTTCCGCCGCCTGTTCGCCGAGGGCGCCTTCTCGGCAGCCTTTGTGCCGCTGTTCGCGCGCGAACTGACGGGCGGCGGCCGCGAGGAGGCGATGGCCTTCGCACGCCAGGCCCAGGCCGCGCTGCTGCTGGTGCTGATTCCATTCACCGCGCTGCTGATCCTCGCGATGCCCTGGGTGATGGCCCTGCTCGCGCCCGGTATGCGCGACGATCCGCCGACGTTTGCCATGGCGGTCGAGTTCGGGCGCATCGCCTTTCCCTACCTGCTGTTCATTTCCCTGACCTCGCTCTACGGCGGCGTGCTGAACGGCATCGACCGCTTCGCCCATGTCGCCGCGACGCCGGTGCTCCTCAACCTCACGCTGATCGCCGCAGTATTGGGGCTGACGCCGCTGCTTCCCAACGCGGGCTATGCCGCCTCGATCGGCGTGGCGATCGCGGGCGTGCTGCAGTGGGTCTGGCTGCTGGTCGCCTGCGGTCGCGAGGAGGTCGGGATGGCGCTGGTGCGGCCGCGGTTCACGCCGCGGGTGGCGCGGCTGGTGAAGCTCGCGACGCCGGTCGCGATCGGCGGCGGGGCGCAGCAGATCAGCGTCGTGCTCGACGTCGTCTGGGCCTCGCTGCTGCCCGTGGGCACGATCTCCGCGCTCTACTATGCCGACCGCATCGCCCAGCTGCCGCTCGGGGTGGTCGGCATCGCCATCGGCACGGCACTGCTGCCGCTGCTCGCGCGCGAGTTGCGGGCGGGCAACACGCAGTCGGCGATGACCAACCAGAACCGCGCCCTGGAGTTCGGCCTGCTGTTCAGCCTGCCGGCCGCCGTAGCCCTCTGGCTGCTGGCCGATCCCATCATCCGCGTGCTGTTCGAACGCGGCCGCTTCCTGCCCGAGGATACGCTGCGCACCGCGAGCGCCCTGGCGGCCTTTGCCGTCGGCCTTCCGGCCTTCGTGCTGGTCAAGGCACTGGCACCCGGCTTCTTCGCCCGCGAGGATACGCGCACGCCGCTCTACATCGCGCTCGCGGCAATCACCGCCAACGTCCTGTTGAACGTCTATTTCCTGTTCGCCACGTCGCTTGAACTGGTCGGCATCGCGCTTGCCTCCTCCCTGTCGGGCTGGCTGAACGCGGCGCTGCTGGCCGTCGTCCTGCGCCGTCGCCGGCAATGGATCCCGGACGGCCGATTGATCTCGCGCGGCATCCGGATCGTCGGCGCCAGCGCCGGCATGGGGGGGGCCCTTTGGGTCGGTCTGCAGTGGCTGGCGAGGCCCCTGTCGCGCGCCGACATCGAGGGCGGCCTGGCACTGGCCGGCATCTGTATGATCGGGATCGCCGCCTATGCGCTGCTGGGCGCTGCGCTGGGCGTCGTGAGAATTTCCGAGCTGCGCTACGTGATGCGCCGCCAGCCCGGCCTCAAGTCAGCCGACCCAGGCGAACAACCGTGACGCCGGGCCGCAGCGGGCGGCTCGACGAGGGCATCACCAGCACGCAATCGTCGTAGGGCGTCGTCACCGGCTCGTCGTCGTCATGACCCAGGACTGTGCCCGCCTTGGCGATCACGTCCTGGCCCTCGAAGCGCTGCGCCGGCGTGAAGTTGCCGCGCTTCGTGGCGACCGCATGCGTCACCTCGACGACGCGCTGGCGGGCAGGCGTCGGCTGGCGCCAGCCGGCCGGCAGATCGGACTCCTCGAGAATGCCGGTCTCGACGAGGAAGCGGGCCGTCACGTCCTTGGCGACCACGACCGAAGAGGCCCGCCAGTGCTGGCCGGTCTCGATCAGCAGCGCGTTCTTCGGGCTGTTCGGATCGCCGAACCCGCCATAGTCACGCATGCGCATGCCGGCGGCGTGGCCGGCGTCGCGCACGATGTCGACCGGGGTGCCGATCCTCTTCGCGAAGGCCACACCCTTGTCGAGCGGGCCGGACAGCATCAGCGGCACGCAATCGTCGTGCATGGAATGGAGGTCGAGCAGCAGGTCGGCGCGCTCGACGAAGGGCCTCAGCACCTGGGCCCGCCTCGTCTCGACGGTGGTCGCGGGCTCGTCGAGCCGGCCCCACACCCGGTTGAAATCCTCGTCGACCAGGCGCGACTTGAACGGCGTGTGCGGATCGAACGAGTGATAGGCCTCGATGTTGTTGAAGGACAGGATCAGCGTGCCCTTGCGCGGCACCACCTTCGCGGCCAGCAACGCGTCGACCACGATGGCCCCCGAAACCTCGTTGCCGTGGGTCAGCGACGCGACCATCACCGTCGGCCCCGGCGTGCCGCTCTCCAGGACGTGGATATAGGGCGCGGCGCCCGTCTCCCACCTGAGAAGGTCGGGAAAGGCGAATTCGATCGGCGGATTCTCGGACATGTTCAGGACCATCGGCAGGTTGCACCGCTCCTTCGCATGCTAGTTTGCCAGGGACAAGGAGAAGCCAATGGCGCGCAGCCGGTATCGCTGGTTCATCGTCTTCCTGCTGTTCGCGATCACCGTCGTGAACTATATCGACCGGGCGGCCCTCTCCTACGCCATCCCCCTGATCCAGCGCGATCTCGGCCTGTCGCCGGAGGCGACCGGCGCCATCCTCGGCGCCTTCGGCCTGGGCTATGCCGTGACGACCCTGCTTGGTGGCTTCGCCGTCGACCGCTACGGCGCCCGGATGATCCTCACGCTTGCAGCCGTGCTGTGGAGCCTGTCCATCGGAGCAACCGCGCTCGCGACCAGCGTGACCATCCTCTATGCAGCCCGTGTGCTGCTGGGCGTCGCGGAAGGGCCCAACTTCCCCGCCCTCACTGGCGCGGTCAGCCACTGGCTATCGCCGCACGAGCGGGCGACGGCACTGGCGAACGCGCTGCTGGCGGTGCCGCTGGCGCTCGCCATCGGCGGTCCGCTGGTGACGGTGCTTCTCGGATGGCTCGACTGGCGCCTCACCTTCGCGGTGCTGTTCGCGCTCTCCGCCGCCTGGATCCCGCTCTGGTATTTCTGTTTCCGGGACGACCCGTCGCAATCGCGGTTCGTGAACGAAGCCGAGCTGGCCCATATCCGCAGGGTCGATCCCGGCGTGACCGCCGCGCCTCATACGGTGCTGAAATCCTGGCCGGAGCCCGGCGTGCTGAAGGAACTGCTGACCAACCGCACGCTTCTCGCGAACTATTGGGCCTTCTTCGTCTTCGGCTACTTCCTGTTCTTCTTCATGACCTGGCTGCCGAGCTACCTGGAGCGCAAGTATGGTCTGGACCTCGGTGCCGTCGGCCTGTTCTCGGTCCTCCCCTGGCTGTCGGCCGCTGTCCTGCTGTGGGCCATGGGCCGCTGGTCGGACTACCTGCTGAAGAGAACGGGCAGCATGCGCATCGCGCGCTCATGGCTGATCGCCGGCAGTCAGCTGGTGGCGGCGCTCGCGGTCGTGCCGGTGGCCTTCACCGACAATCTCACCGTCGCCGTCGCCGGGATCACCGTGGCCGTCGCGGCGTCGATGGGCGCCAACGCCGCCTACTTTGCGGTGAACGTCGATATCGTGCCGCAGCGCGCCGCGACGGCGCTCGGCCTCATGGATCTGGCCTTCGCCATCGCAGGCTTCCTGGCGCCGGTCATCACCGGCTGGGTGCTGAACCTGCGCGGCTCCTTCGCCGACGGCTTCCTGCTGATGACGGCGCTCGCACTCTCCTCGGTGATCGTGGTCCTGCTGTTCCACCACCCCGACAGGGATCGCGAGAAGACCTGAGATGTAATCAACAGCACAAACCTCATGCTGAGGAGGCTGCCCCTCGAATACCTCGGGGTAAACTCCGCAGCCGTCTCGAAGCATGGGCACGAGCACCGCGTTTGTTGCCCACCCTTCGAGACGCGATCCTGCGGACCGCCCCTCAGGGTGAGGTCGTTTTGGATCGAGGCAGACCGGGAAGTCTCTAGCCCTCGCGATACCAGTTCGCGAGATCCCACGTGTTGTTGTCCCAGCCACTGATCTCGAGCACGAGACTGGAGGCGGCCGCAACGGCGCTCGGCCGCATGACCAGCGGGATCACCACGAAGTTCTCGATCACCAGCTCGTTGCACCTGATCAGCAAGGCGGCCCGCTTCACCGGATCGAGTTCCACCTGGGCCGCCTTGTGCGTGGCGTCGTACTCCTGGTTCTGCCAGCGCGTGACGTTGCGGCCCTGCCACTTGTTGTCCTTCGTGGCGGCTTCCCAGGAGCAGAACTGGCGCAGGAAGACCTCGGGATCGGGCGCGTTCATGCCGTTGCTGTATTCCTGAAGGTCGGCATAGAACTTGGTGTAGGT